>CAJAYT010000015.1 GCA_903949285.1 uncultured Burkholderiales bacterium | reverse complement strand
TGCTGGTGAACCTTATCCAAGCTCTTCTTCCCATAAAGTCGGTTGTACACCGATCATTACTAGACTGGGCTGCTCACACCAGATGACTGGGCGTTTAACGAGGCTTGGATATTCAAGCATCAGGGCACAAGCGCTTTGCTGGTCTTTGACGCCTGCCTGAACTTGGGAGGGGAGGGCGCGCCAGGTCGTGCTTTTCTTGTTCAATAAAGTCTCCCACTCAGCGTGCTTGCACCACCCTTTGAGTTGCGCCGAGGTGATCGGCGTTTTCTTGAAATCTTGAAACTCGTAGGTAATGCCTTTAGCGTCTAGCCATAACCGGGCTTTTTTAACGCTGTCACAATTGGGGATTCCGAATAGTTTTACCTTGGGGTGTATATTCGATTGGTTCATACAGGGCATTTTACTGGATGGAGCATGGATTGCAGCAAAAAAATCCCTCCAGTCGATTAACTGTAGATCAATATCTAAAAGTGAGCTGAGGAGACAATCTCTTGCACAGTTCTATCAAAAACTAACAACGGTTAAAGATACGAGTATTCGATGAACTTAGAACAATGGTTAAAACACTGTGAATCACTTCACGCGAAGAATATAGACATGGGGCTTGACCGGGTGCAAAGCGTTGCGAACCGGTTGAACTTGCACTTTACATGCCCCGTCTTTACAGTTGCGGGAACCAACGGTAAAGGCTCCACATGCGCTATGCTAGAGGCGATTTTGGAAGAGTCAGGCTTTAAAACCGGAGTTTACTCATCTCCTCATCTTTATGATTTTAAAGAGCGCTGTCGTCTAGGTCGGGTGATTGCAAGTGAGGAGCAGTATGTCAAGCATTTCGAGCGTGTAGAGATGGCCAGGCAGGGCGAGTCGCTCACCTATTTTGAATTCACGACTCTGGCTATTTTAGATCTCATGGCTGACTCCAATTTGGACGTGGCTATATTAGAAGTCGGATTGGGGGGGCGCTTAGACGCTGTCAACGTCATTGATACCGATTGCGCCATCATCACCAGCATTGATATAGACCATACAGAGTTTTTGGGCCACGACCGCGAGACAATTGCAAGAGAGAAAGCTGGCATTATGCGTGCCCATAAACCGGTGATCATTAGTGACCCCGTACCCCCTGAGTCCTTGCTCCAATACGCCAAGGACCTGGGTGCTGAGCCTTGGCTCATAGGTCGAGACTTTAATTTCTCAGGCGACAAGCAGCAGTGGAGTTTTGCGGTGCGAGGTCGGCGCAGTGCAGGACTTGCCTATCCCGCCTTGCGTGGAGCCAATCAGATATTCAACGCCTGTGCAGCATTGGCAGCGCTAGAGGCCATGAGGGCACGTCTACCCGTCACAGCCCAAGGGATTAGAAATGGACTGTCTTTGGTTCATTTACCTGGACGTTTTCAAATTGTGGCAGGTCAACCTACTCTTGTCCTAGACGTGGCCCACAATCCGCACGCTGTAGCCGCACTTTTTGAGAACTTGGATGCGATGGGTTTTTATCCTTGCACTCACGCGGTATTTGGGGCTATGTTGGACAAAGATTTAGCCGCCATGCTGCAAAAAATGGAGCCTTTGGTCACGCACTGGTATTTTTGTGACTTGCCCACACCGCGTGCTGCCTCTGCGCAGGGTTTAAAGGACATCTGGTCTACCGTGGTGGAGCACAAAACCTACGCAGGCACAAGTGGCGCTCAAATCCAAACCTTTCTAAATCCAGTTCTCGCCTTAGAGGCGGCGATAAAGGGGGCCAACCCCGCTGATAGAATCGTGGTGTTCGGGTCGTTTTACACGGTTGGAGGAGTCTTGGAGCATGGACTTCCCCGTCTTGACGCACCCCATTTGCAACCTTCAAATGCCACTTAATCAAGAGCTTGTGACTCATAAAGAAGAAGTCACCAGATCCCTTGAGTGGTCGGTGAATCTCTTTACAGAATAAATCTTATTTATGTCTTTTTTTAAGCTCAGATCCAACCGTACTCACGATGAGCAAAGCGCGTCCGGCTCCTCTCCTTCTAAGAGCATCGAGAGCTTGAGGCGAAGCGCTAGACACCGGTTGATCGGCGCCACAGTTTTGGTTTTGATAGCCGTTGTTGGATTTCCCTTGTTATTTGACACCCAGCCCAGGCCGGTTAAAAGCGATATTCAAATTGTCATTGCTGACAAAGATAAGGTTAAATCCACCGAGCCTCCAGCGCCAGTCAAGGCTTCTAATGCCAAGGCGAATTCAAGTGGTTCGGCCAATACGTCATCTGGTAAATCAACCACTAGCTCTGAGAGAGATTCAGACTCTGGTGAGAAATCAAAGGATACAGTTACTTCGAGCACGGGGGCAACGGCTGGGGTAGCTGGGCTCGCGGGCACTGCTGGCCTGGTTGCAGGGGTAGCTGCGGGGTCCTCCGCCACTAACTCCTCTAATAGCCCTGCACCGCATAGTTTCTCATCTTCGATGAGTGCCATTACAACGCCAGTCGCACCGGTCAGTTCGAACTCATTACCTGCGCAGGGCGCAAACAACGCGGCCAACAGTACCTCACAATCTTTGAGCGCATCACAGCAAAAGGGAGATGCAGCGCTCGCGCAGAGTAAGAACTCCAATAGTGAGCCCAATGAAGTTATTATTTCTACAAAGGCGCCCTCGACTTCTGCGACTTCTGCTTCTTCTGCGTCTCCCACTAGCAAGGTCGCTGCATCTTCGCTGACCAACAACTCCAACCCTAATAACGCGTCTAGTTCCTCAGCATCCTCTGCAGCTTCAGCCGCATCCAATGTGGGCACTGCACATGACGCAAAGGAGAGTTCTAACTCAAAAGCAGCCAAGGACGGGAAGGACACTAAAGACACCAAGGAAGCTAAAGACACGAAAGATTCCAAAGAGTCTAAAGATGCCAAGGAGTCCAAAGAGTCTAAAGAGTCCAAGGACGGCAAAGAATCTAAGGATTCGAAATCAGTCAAACAAATTGTTCAAGTAGGTGTGTTCACAGATCCCGTGAAAATCAAAGAATACCGAGCTAAGTTAGAAAAAGCGGGATTCAAAACCACCACGCGCAGCGAGCCGGGTAAGGACGGAGTCAAGCGAATCCGCATCAAAGTCGTTCCCTTTAAAAACAAGGAAGAGGCGCAGCGCGCGATGGACAAAATAAAAGAGATGAAGATCCCCGGCGCGCAGCTTAACCTCATTCCCCAGCCATAAGTCCATAACTTGAGCGCACACTCTAGGAATCATTGATCTCACACTTTATTTCATTGTCTGATTTATTCAAATACCCCCAAACCACGGTGGATTGGTTCGCACTTGGGGTGCTTGCGCTTGGGGTGGTTTGGGGTCTGATGAAGGGTTTGGTGCGAGAGTTGATGTCTATTGCAGCTTGGGTGTTTGCGTTCACTGCGGCCCCATTGTTCAACAAGACAGTGGGCTCTTTGATACCGGCTGTTGATATGAGTGAGAGCGTGAGAGACTCGGTGGGTTACGTTTTAGTGTTTGTAGGGGTTTTGGTGTTGGCAACGTTTTTGGCTGAATCCATTCGCCGTCTCGTTGACTTTATTGGCCTAGGATTATTGGACCGAATCTTAGGAGGAGCTTTTGCGATGCTAGGTGCTTTGGTGGTTCTTTTACTGGGTACTATCTGTGTGAACATGAGTCCCTTTAAGAGCAGTCCTGAGTGGACACGCTCCAATTCAGCGCCCGTGCTCGAGCATGCGCTTAGCCAAGTAGCCCCTATTTTGTCCTCAGAATTACGGAAGGTAAATTAACTCATGTGTGGAATTATTGGTGTTGTTGGACGTGGTGTCGTAAATCAGCTGATTTACGATGCTTTGCTTTTGTTGCAACACAGGGGCCAAGACGCGGCGGGTATTGCAACGCAGCATGACCGTAAATTTTTCATGCATAAAGCCAAGGGTATGGTGCGTGACATCTTTCGCACGAGAAATATGCGCGCCTTGCCCGGAGCCACTGGGCTTGGGCAGGTAAGGTATCCGACTGCTGGCAACGCGCAAAGCGAGGAGGAGGCGCAACCCTTTTATGTCAATGCCCCCTTTGGGATTGTGTTGGTTCACAACGGTAACCTAACCAACGCTCACGCATTAAAGGCGCAGTTGTACAACACGGATCACAGGCACATCAATACCGAGAGTGACTCTGAGGTGCTCATCAATGTGTTGGCCCATGAGTTGGAGACTTTTACGCGCGGGATTACGCTCACGCCTGCTGATGTTTTTCAAGCGGTCAACGGAGTGCACCAACGCGTAAGGGGATCCTACGCAGTCATTGCGATGATTGCGGGTCACGGGTTGCTGGCTTTTAGAGATCCATACGGTATCAGGCCGCTATGCATTGGCAGGGGAGCAGACGGTACGTTAATGGTGGCCAGTGAATCCGTGGCGCTAGAGGGCACTGGGCACACATTTGTAAGAGACATTGCCCCAGGAGAGGCGGTGTTTATTACTTTGGACGGCGTGCTTACCAACAAACAGTGCGCAGTCTCATCGCGGCTCAACCCCTGTATTTTTGAATACGTTTATTTGGCACGTCCAGACTCCACCTTGGACGGTATCTCTGTTTATCAGGCGAGATTGAATTTAGGGGAGAGTTTGGCCAAGCGAGTGGTCTCTGCATTGCCACCGTCCGAGATTGATGTGGTCATCCCCATACCCGAATCCAGTCGTCCCAGTGCCACGCAACTTGCACACTTGCTGGGGATACCGTACAGAGAAGCATTCGTTAAAAATAGATATGTAGGCCGAACCTTCATCATGCCAGGGCAATCTGTACGTAAGAAATCGGTGCGTCAAAAATTAAACGTCATTGCAAGTGAATTTAAGGGTAGAAATGTTTTGTTGGTCGACGACTCTATCGTGCGTGGCACGACCAGTCGCGAGATTGTGCAAATGGCAAGGGACGCCGGAGCAAGACGCGTTTATTTGGCGAGTGCTGCACCCCCTGTTCGTTTCCCCAACGTTTACGGCATTGATATGCCGACTCTGCAAGAGCTCGTAGCGCATGACAGAACGGTAGAGGAGATTCGCGAGGTAATTGGTTGTGATGCACTCATTTATCAAGAAGTGGATGCGATGATTGAGGCTGTTAAAAGGGCGCTCCCCAAGGGCTACCCCTCGATCGAGGGGTTTGATGCATCTTGCTTTAACGGCGTGTATGTGACTGGGGACATTTCAGCCGAAGTGATTGCAAGCATGAACGCCCAGCGTGTTCAGGCAATGCCGGACAGTGAGGATTCGTCCCGGTTGGCATTGCCCAACGTGATGGACTGAAGAGCACGTTGAGATTTATTTTGGCTTAATTTTTTTTAAATTTATTCATGAATAAACCGTTAGGTTCGAAAGATACAGTGAAAACTCCCAACTCACAACTACATTTGGATACCTTGGCAGTGCGCGCCGCTGTTGATAAGTCACAGTACGGAGAAAATTCAGAGTCTCTGTATCTTACTTCTAGCTTTACGCAGCCCGACTCTGAGACCGCTGCCAGGCGTTTCTCAGGTGAGGAGGATGGGTATATTTATTCCCGTTTTACAAATCCTACGGTTGCGAGCATGGAGATGAGGCTTGCTTTACTGGAGGGTTCAGAGGCTTGTATAGGAACCTCTAGCGGTATGTCCGCCGTGCTATTGCTTTGTATGGGACTCTTAAAAAGCGGAGACCATGTGGTGTGCTCTCGCTCCGTTTTTGGGTCCACGATCAAATTACTGGGTTCTGAGTTTGCTAAGTTCGGTGTTGAGACCACATTTGTTTCACAAACAGATATTAAAGAGTGGGAGAGAGCAGTCAGGCCGAGTACCAAACTCTTCTTTGCTGAGACACCCACCAATCCATTGACTGAGGTATGCGATATCCATGCGCTTAGTGTGATTGCGCACGCAAACGGTGCTTTACTGGCTGTTGACAACTGCTTTTGTACTCCTGCGCTTCAACGCCCCATCCTTTTGGGCGCGGATTTGGTGATTCACTCAGGAACCAAATACTTAGACGGACAGGGGCGGGTTGTTGCAGGTGCAATTTGTGCGAGTGAGCAATTGGTTCGCGAAAAATTTATTCCTGTCATGAGAAGTGCGGGCATGAGTTTGTCACCTTTTAATGCGTGGGTTGTCTTAAAAGGTATGGAGACCCTTGGAATACGCATGAAAGCCCAGAGCGAGCAAGCGCTCGCTTTTGCGACTTGGTTAGAGAGCCATCCCAAAGTCTCTAGGGTCTACTATCCTGGGCTGGTCAACCATCCACAACACGAGCTCGCCATGCGTCAACAATCCGGTTTAGGCGGGGCAGTGCTCTCTTTTGACGTCAAAGCCAGTAACCCTGCTGATGCGCGGAAAAAAGCTTTTACAGTGATTGATAAAACCGAGCTCATGAGTGTGACAGCTAATTTGGGTGACGTGAAAACAATCATTACACATCCACCTAGTACCTCGCACGGTCGCTTAACCGAGGAGCAAAGGCACCTTGCTGGGATTGAGCAAAATTTAATTCGCATCGCAGTCGGCTTGGAACATCTGGATGATCTCAAGCGAGATTTATCTCTCGGACTCGATGCGATTTAAGATTCAATCGCTCAATCGCTGAAATACCCAAGCACTAGAGCGAATTGCTTTTGCAGTTCATGCTCATTGGTCCATGAATTCATTGATTGGTTTGAATAATGACAAATTTTTTATATCCTTCTTTCTAGATACTCTTTTTAAATGACCACAGTACGCACACGTTTCGCCCCGTCCCCAACAGGTTTTATTCACTTAGGCAACATTCGGTCAGCGCTATACCCTTGGGCTTACGCACGCGCAACGGGCGGTGTTTTTATCCTGCGCATCGAAGATACGGATTTAGACCGCTCCAACCAGGCCTCAGTGGATGTGATCTTAGAAGGTATGAAGTGGTTAGGTATGGATCCCGATGAGGGGCCCTTTTACCAAATGCAGCGCATTGATCGTTACAAAGAGGTACTTGCTCAGCTGCAAGACAGGGGTGCGGTTTATCCATGTTACATGAGTGTGCAAGAACTCGACGCGTTGCGCGAGAGACAAATGCAGGCGAAAGAGAAGCCCCGTTACGACGGGACTTGGAGACCAGAGCCCGGCAAGGTGCTCCCCCCTATACCTGAGGGGGTCAAGCCAGTGCTGAGATTCAAAAATCCTACAGACGGCGCGGTGATTTGGGAGGACAAGGTTAAGGGTACCATTCACATCAGCAACCAAGAGTTGGATGATTTAGTGATCGCCAGGCCTGACGGAACGCCGACCTACAACTTTTGCGTAGTTGTCGATGATATCGATATGAAGATCACACACGTCATACGAGGGGATGATCACGTTAATAATACGCCTCGACAAATCAACATCTTTAAAGCGCTGGGCGTAGAGCCCCCCGTATACGCTCATCTGCCAACTGTACTCAATGAGGCGGGTGAGAAGATGAGTAAGCGAAACGGGGCCAAGGCGGTGACTCAGTACAAGGAAGAGGGCTACTTGGCGGATGCGATGGTGAACTACTTAGCAAGACTAGGGTGGAGCCACGGAGATGATGAGATATTTTCTCGCGAACAGTTTTTGCAGTGGTTTAATTTAGATCACTTAGGGCGAAGTGCTGCTCAGTTTGATGAGGCTAAGCTAAGGTGGGTCAACGCGCAGCACATTAAAAGCATGGAAGACAGTCAACTTGCTTTGATGGTCAAGGATTTTTTAGATAAAGAGCAAATTACAAGCGATCAGCGCTTAGTCCCTATTTGCGCCTTGTTCAAAGATCGCTGCGATACTTTGGTTGCGTTGGCACATTGGGCGCGAGCCTTTTACGCAGATATCCAGGTGCCCTCCGTTGAGCGAGAAAAGCATGTGGTGAGCAGTGTTGTTGGGGCGATCGAATTGTTAAGCAACAAACTCTCTAAATTAAGTGCATCTGATTGGAATAAAGAGGCGATTGCGAGCATATTAAAAGAAGTACTAACCGAGGCCACTCTTAAGATGCCACAGTTGGCAATGCCGGTACGAGTTTTGTTAATGGGCACTCCCCAAACTCCGTCCCTGGACGCGGTAATTGCCCTTTTTGATCCCCAAGTTGTGATCGAGCGACTCAAGGCAGTTAAAAACTAGTTTTTCATTGAAACTTCTTTCAGCACACTTGTGAAAATCGGGATATAATAGTGGGCTCGACACAAGTTGGGGGTATAGCTCAGCTGGGAGAGCGCTTGCATGGCATGCAAGAGGTCAGCGGTTCGATCCCGCTTACCTCCACCATGAGTGTCTAAGTCTAAGGTTTTGACCCTATCGTCTAGAGGCCTAGGACATCACCCTTTCACGGTGAGTACCGGGGTTCGAATCCCCGTAGGGTCGCCAAGTTTGTTGTACTTGGTTGCAAACAACGTCATGTTGTAGTTGCAACGAACACAACGCTACCAGGAGTGGTAGTTCAGTTGGTTAGAATACCGGCCTGTCACGCCGGGGGTCGCGGGTTCGAGTCCCGTCCGCTCCGCCAGTAAACCAGAGCCCTTGTAAGTCATTGATTTACAAGGGCTTTTTGGTTTTTAGGGTGCTTCGGTGTAAACTACTTTCCACCCAAATTTAGCCAAAATTTGATCCTTAAATTACTTCAAGGTCGCGGTCTGCGCAGACTCCAAACTTGTCTTGAAACCCAATGGAGCCGTAAATGGTTGCAGCTATCGATGATAGATTCTATTAATCAGTTAGTTATTTTCAATTGGCTTTTATTATTGTTGA
Organism: uncultured Burkholderiales bacterium; assembly: GCA_903949285.1. GTDB lineage: Bacteria > Pseudomonadota > Gammaproteobacteria > Burkholderiales > Burkholderiaceae_C > Limnohabitans. The sequence goes on along the minus strand of CAJAYT010000015.1, from coordinate 80,402 downwards.
AGACTATCATTACGTCTGTTCTGATTAATTTTAACTACTAAGGAGTTTCAAATGACTATTCAAACCCGTCCAGAAATCAAAACCATGGCTAACCTTGAGGCTGCATTTGCCGGCGAATCGATGGCACACATCAAATACCGTTACTTTGCTAAGATTGCCCGAGAAATGGGGGATGAAGAGACAGCGCGTACTTTTGAGGCCACAGCTGATCAAGAGGTCATGCACGCATTTGGGCACTTAGATTTACTCTATCCCAAAGCGACGATGACACCGGCAAAAGCATTGCAAATTGCGATTGATGGGGAAACGTATGAATACACCGAGATGTATCCGTCATTTCGTAAAACAGCAGAGGCAGAGGGGGCTGATGCTGCGGTTGCAGAGATAGATGAGCAAATAGAAGAGTCAAGAGTACACGCGAAACAATTTAAAGCTACCCTTGAAAAAGCACAGAAGCGATTTGCCGCCTTAGCCAAGGTTGAGGAGCGTCATGCCAATCACTACCAAGGCAGGCTTGACCAAGTCAAGGCAAGTGCTTAAGCCGTAAAAGATCAAAGAAATAACTTAACTCATTATTAAAGGAAAAATCATGACTAATTCAACATTTAAAACTTACATGTGTATTGTTTGCGGCTTCATCTACGACGAAGCAACTGGTCGACCAGAGGATGCCATCGCCCCTGGAACACCTTGGGCTGATGTACCCGAAGACTGGACTTGTCCGGATTGCGGAGTTGCTAAGGCTGACTTTGAAGTCGTTGAGATTTAAGGATTGAGATGACGCAACGCGCAACTGAGAATCAGCAATCAAGCTCACAAAATGCAGACATTGCTGCACGACCCCTTGTCATCATAGGGTCTGGATTAGCGGGATGGAGCGCTATCAAAGAGTTCAGAAAGCTAGACCCCCATACTCCCGTGCTGATGTTCACCCGAGAGAGTGGAGACTTTTACGCAAAACCTGCGCTTTCAAATGCCTTTGCTCAGAAAAAGGATGCAGATCAGCTGATTACAACTACTGCAGAAAAGATGGTCAGCGCCACGGGCGTGACTTTGTTGCAAAACACTGAAGTCACATCCATCGATGCAGCGACTCAAGAGGTCGTGACGTCTAAGGGTAGATTTGGGTACAGCCAACTCGTACTTGCCAACGGCGCAAGTGCTATCAAATTACCTATTAGTGGCAACGCAGCAAATGAGATCATATCGGTCAATTCACTGAGGGATTACTCGCGATTTCGTGGACTTTTATTTGAGGGAGCGCGCGTGCTGATTATGGGCGCTGGTCTAATTGGGTGCGAGTTTGCAAATGATTTAGCAAGCAGCGGTTACCAAGTTCACGTGATCGATCCCAACCAGGGCCCCCTTATTAACTTATTACCCCAGAGTGCAAGCGAGGAAATGCGCAGCGCATTGGCAGGCCTTGGTGTTGTGTGGCACTTAGGCGCAAGTGTGCACTCTATTTCGCGACAAGGACAGGCTGAGTTGAGCGTCAACCTCAGTGACGGTGAAAGCTTAAGAGTGGATGTGGTCCTCAGCGCTGTAGGTCTCAAAGCCGATTGCGAGTTGGCAGCAAAATCCGGTGCACAGTGTGATCGAGGAATACTGGTCAACGCTTTCTTGCAGACCAGCCTTCAAAATGTATACGCCTTGGGTGACAACACACAGTACGCGTCGCAGTCTTTGGGAGCTGGCGGTGCGAGAACTTTGCCCTATGTGATGCCCATCATGAACGCGGCTAAAGCCCTTGCTCAAACACTAACCGGTCATCCAACTCCGGTCTCATTTCCCGTTATGCCCATCGTCATTAAAACACCCGCACTGCCGCTGATTATTGTTACGCCCGCACCAGGTACACCTGGAGAGTGGCGAAGTGTTGAGGCGGGTATATGGAATTTTTGGGCAGTGGGTGGAGAGATAAAAGGATTTTTATTGATGGGTGCTCAAACGGCGCAGCGATCAAACCAAATCAAACTCTTATCAAACCCGCAGTCACTGATCGCTCCTTAAGAATTCAGAATTCTCAAGCCTTGAAATTAAGGGAAGGCTTAAAAGGAGTCTCCCTTAAACGCTGTCCACATGCAGAGTAAATCGCGTTAGCAATAGCTGCAGCCATGGGCCCATGGGCTCCCTCGCCGACACCTAGAGATTTTTCGTTGGGTCGATTGATTAAGTCGACCTGTAGACGGGGTACCTCTGGGAAACGAAGGATAGGATAGTCACTCCACTGCTGGGTGCTAATGCGCTCAGTACTATAAGCAACTTGCTCCATTAGGCTCCAACTCGTTGCTTGAATCAATCCACCTTCAATTTGATTTTTTAGCCCATTGGGGTTGATGATGAGTCCCGCGTCCGCAACTGCAAACGCTTGGTCCACACGTACTTTGCCAGTTTGGGTGTTGACTACGACGTCAGCAACAACAGCGCAGTAAACGGCCATGTTTTTATATTTTGCGAATCCAATACCTCGACCACTTCGCTCGTGATTTTTGAGCTGAGGGGGCGTTGAAGGCTGAACTACCCTAGGGTTAGCTTGGTGGCCTCTTTGTTGCAGCGGGCTAACCGGAGTTGCTCTCCAATTGGATATCTCAGCAACTCGCTCCAAAACTGCAACAGCACGTGGATCCCTTAAATGTTTTAACCTAAAGGTCAACGGATCTTGCTTACTTAGCAGAGCCAATTCATCCATAAAAGATTCGATCGCCAAGACATTACAAAACGCACCTAAGGTCCTCAGTGCTGAGGTACGAATGGGCATGTTTTGAATCAAATGATTCGTCACCTTTTGGTTGGGAAACTCATACAGGGGGAGTGCGTTTCTATCGCTGCCACCCGAGGGTTGGGGGATGTTTCGTGAGGGTCCAGCTTTGAGTGGTTTGTCCAAATACCATGAAGCCAATAAATTACAACCATCTGGATCATAGGGACGCGTACTGTGGGTGTAACTCCACAACTCGTGTTGCCAGTAGGTGATCTCACCACTCTCACTGAGTTGTGCGCTTAACTCAACAACCATAGGACTGCCCATGGGTTCCCATGCAAACTCATCCCCGCGCATCCACTGGACACGAACTGGTGTTCCCGGTACTGCGCGTGCAATAAGCGCCGCGTCTAGGGCAACATCATCTGCGCCGTTGTGTCCGTAGCACCCTGATCCGTCCATATGGGATACGGTGATCTGCTCAGCTGGAAACCGAAGGGCTTTTGCCAAATCGCCTCTGAGAGGAAATACCCCTTGGGAGTGACACCAGACTCTAAGATGAGAGAGGCTATTGGTGGGATCGCTCTCACTGCTCCAGACTGCAACGGCGCAGGATGGTCCGATCGATGCATGCGCTATGTAAGGTCTTGTGTAACGGCGTTTAATCAGCTTATCCGAATTCAGGGGAAGAGCTGGATTTGATTTTTGACTGACCACATCGTCCTGAGTTTTTTGTTTGACCATGTACTCAAAAAGCGATGCACCACTGGGGGGAAGGTCTTTGGGTATTTGCCATTGACAGGAATCTTGGAGTGCCTTGGAGGCCTGCACAGCTTGCTCTTCTCGGAGTGCAACTACGCCAATAAAGTTACCGTCTTGAACCACTTTCAAAACACCGGGTAGCTTTAGAGTTTTGTCCGCGTTAACCGACAGGAGTACGGCCCTAGGCGCTGGGGGTCTGATGACGCGTGCGTGCACCATGTTCGGGAGTCTTAAATCCTGGACAAACATTGGTTTGCCACTTACCTTGCCAGGAATATCACGGCGTTGCAAATCACTACCGATCAACTTATGGGCAACACTTGTCTTTGGCGGGATACGAGCAGTTGCGGGTTTAGCGTAATTAACGTCTTCTAATAAATCGCTGTACTTGATGGGCGTCACTGTATTGGCATTATTGGATTTAATAATACCGTTTTCTGTAATCAAGGTACTTACGGGGGTCCCAAGTCTTTGGGCGGCTGCGTCCAAGAGCATGGAGCGCACCTCTGCACAGGCGAATCTAAGCGCAGTGCCACTGTCTTGTATGGATAAACTCCCTGAGGTCACTCCCTCATCAGGCGTAAGGGAGGTGTCGCCAGAGATGACTTTAATCACACTAAGGCTCACATCAAGCTCATCTGCAACGATTTGGGTCAGAGCAGTCAAAATACCCTGGCCTAACTCCACTTTGCCCGTAAGCATCGTTACTGTCCCGTCTGGATGCAGGTTAAGCCAAGCATCGAGTTTGGGGTTGTTTCTAAGACTGCCTGGGAGTGCTTGAGGCTTATCATCTGCGGCTTGAACGCTAAGCCAGTTAAAGCCGTAACAAAGCACCCCAGTGCGTAAAAGAGCGCGCCTAGACAGGTTGCTGTTTAGAACGCCATTGATCTCGCTGTTAGCGTTTAACTTGATTGTGCTACTCATACCGATGCCCCTTGAGCCGCAGTTTGAGGGGCAGTTTGAGTTGTGTCCAGTGTTGTTTTGTGTTCTTTTACAAATGACAGTCTCATTTGTTGAGCTGCACGTTGCACCGCTTTGATGATTCGGGTGTGCGTTCCGCAGCGGCAAAGATTTCCTGACAATGCTTTGCGAATTTGGTCTTCACTTGGATTGGGGTTTTTATCAAGAAAGCTTTTTGCAGTCATGATCATGCCGTTGATACAGTAGCCGCACTGCGCGGCTTGCTCCTCAATGAATGCATTTTGCAAAATACTCAGCTCAGAGGGCGTTGACACCGAGGTCGCTGTCTGCGCGGGCTTGGCAGAGGCGAGACCCTCAATAGTTGTGATTTTTGCGTTTACAGGTAGATTTTGAATAGGAGTCACGCATGAACGAATAGGTGTGCCGTTTAGGAGAACGGTACACGCACCGCATTGACCTGCACCGCAGCCGAATTTTGCTCCGTTTAACTCCAAATCATTTCTGAGTACATAGAGTAGGGGTGTTGTGGGGTCTGCTGGTGTGGTCCTGAGTTGACCGTTAACGTTGAGTGTGAAAGGCATGTTTATTGAGTCTTAAATAGTGGAGTTCGAGTACAAATTAGAGGCGTTGGGGAGTGGAGGGTTACGGTCAAAACATCAAAGCTCATCAGCGGGGCTGATCAAATTCGCAGATGTAGCTAATGAGGGGAGAGGAAACTGGATTTCAAAAAAATTAGGATACTAAGAATGAATATACCCTCAAGAATACGGTGGGAGTATTGTGAGTTCTACTGATTTTTGACGTTTGGGTGGTGGTACGAAGGTGTAGGGACAAAATAATGGCCCCCTTGGGTTGTGCTTTTGGAGTTGGATATCAACTTTTGAAGTGCTCAAGAGCCTTAACCAGGACTCAGTAGAATGCTTACCTGTCCATTATTTTCTGGCTAAGCCTCTTTATGCGCAACACATCATCCGACAACCTCACGGCACTCACTCAGAGCAGTTTTGATCAATTGCCTGACCAACGGCTTCAGTTTATTTTAAAAACTTTTGTCGCCCACCTTCACGACTTTGCTAGAGACACCAAATTAACGCACGAGGAGTGGAGAGCAGGGCTGCATTTTTTGCATCAAGCTGCTGCCATTACAGATGAGTCAAGGAGTGAATTCTCCTTAATGTCCGATGTATTTGGCCTCTCATCTTTGATCGATTTACTTGCGATGGGATCTGAGAAAGCAACACCGGGGAGTAACCTGGGGCCCTTTCACTCGCGCGGCTCACCGGTCATGCAAAGCCCAGCCAATTTGCTCAGAAATAATCCGGGTCAAGCAGCCATTTTTAGGGGTAAAGTACTGGATCTCAAGGGTAAGCCCATTGCAGGTGCGACAGTGGATTTTTGGCAAAATGCTGACAACGGCCTCTACTGGCAACAAGATCCCGAGCAGCCTCAGGATAATCTTCGCTGCATGCTACATGCACAAGAAGACGGATCCTTTGAGATTGCAACCATTCGACCCAAGCCCTACACCATACCCATGGATGGCCCAGTAGGTGCCATGTTTGTTCAGTCCAAGCGCTCGCCTTGGCGGCCTGCGCATTTGCACTTGATCGTTGAGGCCCCTGGACACAGAACGCTTGTCACAGAGATATTTGATGAAGAAGATCCCTACTTGGATACAGACGCAGTATTTGGTGTGCGTGAGGTTTTGGTTGCACAGTACAAGCCAGTCGTTGATCCAGAGCTTTTGAAAAGGTACAAGGATCATGACCATCTTTTGGAAGTCAAACTAGATTTGGTTCTGGAATAATTTTCTCAAGTGATAACTTTTAAAGAGTAACAACTATGTCGATCAAATCGGATACCTGGATTCGCAAAATGGCAAAAGAGCACGGCATGATTGAGCCCTTTGAGCCCGGACAGGTCAGAAAAAATGCAGCAGGCGAGAAAATCGTTAGCTACGGGACTAGCAGTTATGGTTACGATATACGCTGCGCGCCGGAGTTCAAGGTTTTCACGAACATCTATAGTACCGTGGTAGACCCTAAGAACTTTGATGAGCGAAGTTTTGTGGATATTGAATCGGATGTTTGTATCATCCCGCCCAATAGTTTTGCGCTAGCCAGGACGATGGAATACTTCCGTATTCCCAGAAACGTGTTGACTGTTTGTTTGGGTAAAAGTACCTACGCGCGATGCGGAATTATTGTGAACGTAACCCCCTTTGAGCCGGAGTGGGAGGGGTATGTGACTTTGGAGTTCTCAAACACCACCCCTTTGCCCGCAAAGATTTACGCCGGTGAAGGGTGTGCGCAGGTTCTCTTCTTTGAGAGCGATGAGGTATGTGAGACCAGCTACAAAGACCGGGGCGGCAAGTACCAAGGGCAAATTGGGGTCACGCTGCCCAAAACATAATGGGTGCAAAGGTTGGGTCCTAATCCTCTTATTTCAGCGACTTTAGTGTTTTTTTGGGCTCAAATGCCCCCTAGTTTGCACACTTTTTATCTCTTTTACGCTAATAAGAGTGCACTGAGTGAGACAATGGGGGATATATGAATTCTTTCGCACAATTACAGTTAGCACAGCCGCTCTCGCGCGCAGTCGCAGAGATGGGTTACGCTGAGATGACCCCCATCCAGGCCCAAGCCATTCCAGTCGTTTTGAGTGGTCGAGACGTCATGGGCGCAGCCCAGACCGGAACAGGTAAAACGGCAGCCTTTTGTTTACCGCTTTTACAAATACTCTTAAAGCACGAAAACACATCCACCTCACCCGCACGTCACCCTGTGCGAGCTTTGGTACTATTGCCGACTCGTGAACTCGCTGACCAAGTTGCACAGCAACTAAAGCTTTACGCGAAATTCACACAAATGCGCACCGCAGTTGTTTTTGGCGGTATGGACATGAAACCCCAAAGCTTAGAGTTACGCGGGGGGGTAGAAATTTTAGTTGCAACACCTGGGCGCTTACTAGACCACATTGAGGCGAAGAACGTGGTCCTCAACCAGGTTGAGTATGTGGTGCTTGATGAGGCAGACAGAATGCTTGATATCGGATTCTTACCCGATCTGCAGCGTATTTTGAGTTTCCTTCCCAAGCAACGGACAACGCTTCTTTTTTCTGCTACTTTCTCGCCTGAAATCAAGCGCTTAGCTTCCAGTTATTTGCAAGACCCCGTTACGATTGAAGTGGCCAGACCCAATCAAACCGCTTCTACAGTGTCTCAGCACTTTTACAGCGTCGCAGATGACGATAAAAGAAGAGCGCTTAAACAAATCTTGAAAGAAAAAAACATCACTCAGGCTTTTGTCTTTGTGAACAGTAAACTTGGCTGCGCCAGGCTCGCAAGATCTTTGGAGCACGATGGTCTTAAGACTACAGCCCTTCACGGCGACAAAAGTCAAGATGAGCGCTTGAAAGCCTTGGAGGCCTTCAAGGCAGGTGCCGTTGATTTACTCATTTGCACTGACGTAGCTGCAAGGGGTTTGGATATCAAAGACGTTCCGGCTGTGTTTAACTTTGATGTTCCCTTTAACGCTGAAGATTACATTCACCGCATTGGACGCACCGGCCGAGCAGGAGCTACAGGGTTGGCCGTAAGCTTTGCATCCCCCAGCGATGTCCGTTTAATCTCAGACATCGAAAAGCTTACCAAACAAAAGATCGAGTTAGAGGCTGTCGAGTTTGAGTCTGAGAGACCTAGAGAGCGAATCAACACAGGGCGTAGAACATGGGATGAAGAGCGTGTTGCGCGTGAGAGTAGGAATTCCAACCCATCATATGCTGTGCCTAAACTCTCTAAGGACCCTTTTTTCGACAAGCCTTATGAGCCCAGCCCTCAGGCAGAGGACGCAAAACCTTCCTGGGAAAGTACCCCAAGAACGGGTTCTAGGAATATTTCCGCCAATATTAAATCCAAGCGCAAAGTTGCCGCTTTATTCAAAGGCTAGAGCTACTCTCAAGCCTTGACACTCGCAGCAAGGCTTGTGTCGCAATCTTACTGATCGGATGGAGGCACTAGCGCGTTGTTCCTGCTGATCGTTGGATCGCTTGTTGGACATTTGATTTGAATGTGCTCGAATCTGTGATGAGGGATCAAGGGGCCTTCGCTTAGCGCGGGAAGCTCAACGGCAGATAAACATCCCCCCCAAACGCATCCAGTATCTAGGCTAATCACGTTGTATTGATCCAAAGTGGTGAGAGACGTTGCTGTGTCTTTTGCATCTCTTGGATTTAAGGCGGACCAATGACCAAAAGCGGTGGTGACATCGATTGTTTTTCTGTTGGGAACCGCAAACCAAGGATAGTATCCAGGAGGTGCGTTTTCTGCAGGCCCTTTGGTACCAAATTCCATCTCCTCGCTTTCGGAGCAAAAGCGCATCCGCGTGAGGGCGTTAACAATTGCACGCGCTCGATCCTCCCCCTTGAGGGAGTCGCTCCAACGGTTGGGAGTGTTCCCAAAGAGGGTACGCAAAAACTCCCCCCAACTCGGACCACTCAGTTCAGCTTCCAGCTCTTTTGCTAAGCCAAGTGTTGAGTGCAAAGTCCAAGACGGGTAAACACCTGCATGAACCATGAGACAGTTTTTCTCATAAATAGCCAGTGGGCGTGTGCGAAGCCAAGTAACGAGTTCATCTTTATTTGGAGCACTCAAGATATCATTTAAGGTATCTCCCCTTTTTTGAGTCCTAAGTCCCCGCTCAATTCCCAAAAAATGCAGATCATGGTTACCCAACAAACAAACTGCACTTGATCCGTAATTCAAGAGTCGGTTTAAGGTGGCCAAGTTGTTTGGGCCACGATTGATCAAATCACCCAAAAAGTACAATGTGTCCCTACTCGGTGAGAAGTCAATTAACTCAAGGAGCTGGGACAACGGAGCATCACAGCCTTGTACGTCCCCAATCATATAGCTTGGCATAAAATATTCAGTAGATTAGTGTTTTGTCACAACTTTTAGCATCAAAAGCCATACCATTGTGCTTCAAACACAAAATTTGGGTATCGCAACTTAAACTGTACGCTTAGTAAATATGGATTTTCTCATCATTATTTTGTTGATTCTGGTCAACGGCATTTTTGCTATGTCAGAAATGGCCTTGGCTGCGAGCAGAAAAGTCCGCCTTAAAGCGATGGTGGAGTCCAGTGAGAGTGGTGCCAAGGGGGCTAAAACCGCACTGGCTTTGATGGCTACTCCGACAGAGTTTTTGTCAACGATTCAAATCGGTATTACCTCCATTGGTGTCTTAAACGGTATCGTAGGCGAAGCTGCGTTTAGCGAGAGGTTCACGCTTGAGCTTGTGAGTTTAGGGTTAAGCGAGGCGCTAGCACATGCCCTGTCCACAGTCACCGTCGTCACCGCTATTACGCTTGCAACGATCCTCTTTGGTGAGTTGGTGCCCAAACGAATTGCGCAGTTAAACCCCGAGCGTGTTGCCTCCTTAGTCGCAGGACTCATGCGCGTGATCTTGGTTCTGTGCAGGCCCCTCGTTCGTTTGTTATCTGGCAGTACATCCCTTGTATTAAAGCTACTCGGTGTAAATTTAGCGGGCAGCGGTTCGGTGACAGAGGCCGAGATCAACGCAAGTTTAGATGAAGGAGTCAGCGCGGGTCTTATAGAAGATCAAGAGCATCAGATGGTCAAAAACGTTTTTCACTTGGATGAGCGTCAACTGACTTCGATGATGGTTCCCCGCGCAGATATTGTTTGGCTGGAGGCCAAACTAAACGCCCAAGAGGCTATAGAGGTTTTAAGGGGAGAGCAGCAACACTCATGGTACCCGGTTTGCAGAAACTCCCTGGATGATGTGATCGGGGTGATTGGGGTGACTCAGCTGATTCAGCATTTGGACTCGCAGACTGCGATTGAGGAGTTTGTGCTCCCGGTTGCATTTGTGCCCGAGACCCTAACGGGTCTAGATTTACTCGAGCAATTTCAAAATCCTCGACTGACAGCTACGAGTGCGAGCCTCAAAAAAGAAAATGATGAAGCTGAACTGAATAAACTGGGCAAGCAAAGCCGTGATGTGGACCATAGTGCGTCCTCTAACCCGCCTGCCCTTGTACTTAAAAAACCCTCTTTGCAAGGTGTATCAGGGCGTTTGGTGCTGGTGGTGGATGAGTACGGTGTCTTGCACGGACTGATTACGCCCATCGATGTTTTAGAGGCAATCACGGGGGAGTTGTTACAGTCCAGTAGCTCGGGTCAAGTTTGGGCGACACAAAGGAGTGATCATTCATGGTTGCTGGATGGGCTTATGCCTATTCAAGAATTAAAGAGTAGGCTGGAGATTGAGGAGCTTCCCTTGGAGGACAAGAAGGTCTACAACACCTTGGCTGGGTTGATCATGGCCGTGTTGGGGCGGATGCCGCAAAAGGGCGATGTTGCAATTTGCGGTCATTGGCAATTTGAGGTGCAAGAACTCGATGAACGTCGAATACAGAGCGTTATTGCGAGAAGGAAGTCGAGCTGATCTTTTGATTCGAGTGAGCAAGAGTAGTTTTTGTGAGACTGCATTTGCGAGCAAAGGCTCCGTGGCCCCAGTGATCACTCTTTTGCTTACCTATCTCACGCGTCTTTAGCGTTGGGCCTGCGTTCTTACAGTTCTGCGAAGGGGGTACATCAGACTCGCCAAGCCACTTGGCAACACAAAAAGTAACACCAAAATCAGCGCACCTAGACACGCCCTCCAGTACTGCGTATCGCGGGCCACCAGGTCTTGTAGGGAGGTGTAGGCTAGCGCTCCGAGCAAGGGGCCAAGACTTGAGTTGATCCCTCCCAGGAGCACCATTACAAGGGCGTCTACCGAACGTGAGAGTCCTAAAACATCGGGTGAGATATTTCCCTTAGAGAAGGCAAAGAGAGCGCCAGCTAGCCCAGCAAAGGCGGAGCTGATGATGAAGGCGATGTGTTGAACACGTTTTACATTAACACCCAGTGAGAGTGCTCTTCTCGCGCTATCCCTAGACGCTTTTAGTGTCAACCCGTAGGGAGATTGAATGATCCGTTGAAGTAACAAAAGCGACAGCGTCACAAGCGCGAGAGTGAGTGTATAAAAATTGGCATGTGCACTCCACATGTCGCTAGGCCATATCCCCGTGATCCCGTTAGAGCCTCCCGTGAGTCCGTCCCACTGAAAGCAAATGGCCCATAAAAGTTGCGCCAAGGCAAGAGTCAACATCCCCAGGTAAATACCCGACAACCGTGTGCAAAGCCAACCTAGCAATGATCCAAACACCATGCAAATAAGGGGGCTCAGTAGGAGGCACTCCTCCATGCTCAGGTGCGCGGTTTTAACCAAAAGTGCACTTGCATAGGCTCCAATACCAAAATAGGCTGCATGACCAAATGAGATCAAGCCCCCGCAACTGATCAGAAAATGGAGACTGGCTGCAAACAATGCTGCAATCAAAATATCTATTGCAAGTACCAGCAAGTAACTGTTGTCCTGCACCAGGGCTGGTAAAGTGCATAGAGCCGTAAAAACCAAAAAGCCTAGGACTTTGGCGTTGTAGTTTTGCCTGAGCTTTTGCGTGAGGGAGAATCCACCTGAATCAGCTCTCACATATGAGGGCGGTGCGTATGCTGATTTATTGGTGCTCGTATCCGAGTCGCTGTTGCCTGCGTTAAAGAGTCCAGTAGGGCGAAAAATGAGTATGACTGCCATCAAAACAAATTCTGAAATGAGGGTGAGTTTGGAGAACTCAATGGTGAACCCTAGTAGCGTTTGAGATCCTAGGGTGATACATACCGCCTTTATTACCCCTAGTAGTAATGCGCAGACGTATGCTCCGGTGATAGAGCCCATGCCTGCGATGACCACCACCACAAAACAATCTGTCACAACGGATAAATCTGCCCCCAGATTAGCTGGTGTTCTTACAAGCTCTAACGCACCAGCCCATCCCGCTAGAGCACATCCAAAGGTGAATACAAAAGTAAAGAGGCTGCTTGAGTTCACGCCCAGCGCCTGCAGGGTCTCTTTGTCAGTGCTGGCTGCGCGGATGTACAGCCCAATACGAGTGCGCTTTAAAGTCCACCAAATGCCTGCAAGCACTAAGGGACCAAGTGCAATTAGGAATAGGTCATAACTGGGAACTGACCTACCAAGAAGATCTAAGGACCCGCCAAGACCGGCTGCTCTAGGCCCCAGTAAATCCTCTGGACCAAAGGCGTAGAGTGCGGTATCGTTGATGATGAGCAAGACTGCAAACGTAGCCAACAGTTGAACTAACTCAGGTGCTTTGTAGATGCGCCTAAGTATGAGGAGCTCCGTAGTAAGTCCGATCAATCCGACCAAGGGGCCGCTTGCCAACACCGCAACCCAGTACCCCACACCAAGGGGGAGACCCAGTGTCAGGAGTAGGTAGGGGCCTAAAGCATGGATGAGCGTGTAGGCAATATACATCCCCAACATAAAGAAGGAGCCGTGTGCAAAGTTAATGATGCGCGTGACCCCAAAGATAAGGGTCAACCCAGCAGCGCTTAAGAAAAGACTAGAGGCACTCGCCCACCCATTGATCAGTTGAACGAGAAGTGCGGACAGATTCATAGGGTGTAGGAGTCAGACGTCACTGGAGTGCAGCATAGGTCACGCAGGTGAATGATCTGATCAACGTTCACACTTACTCGCCCCTTAGATTGCGCGCTTAGCACCAACGTCTCTCATCGGTTTTAGTTCTGGGGCCTTAGTTTTTTAGCTTCAAAGGGTGTTGGCAAGAAATTTACGCCATCCATGTACTTGGCGTCCACCATGATTCCTTGTCCATTATCGTTTCTCAGTCGACCGACATACGCTCCCATGGTCGATTGATGGTCTTCAGATCTAAAAAGTATTTTCCCAAACGGAGTACTCACATTCATGCCTGAGAAAGCGGTGATGAGTTTTTCGGTATCAGCACCCCCTGCAATTTTGGCCCCTTCTGCAATTGATTTAATCAAGGTGTAGCCAACCACTGATCCTAGGCGGGGAGATTCGTTGTATTTGTCTTTATAAAGTTTGAGGAACGCTTTATGCTCGGGCGTTGTGATCGCACTCCAGGGATAACCAGTTACTATCCAGCCGTTTGGGGTCTCCTCTTTCAGCGCGTCCAAATACTCGGGCTCACCAGTCAACAGGCTCACCACACCTTTGCCTTCGAAGAGCTTTCGTGTATTGCCTTCACGGACAAACTTTGTTAAATCGGTACCAAAGAGAACGTTAAAAATAGCGTCGGGTTTTGCATCTGCCAAAGCCTGCGTCACCGCGCCTGCATCTATCTTTCCAAGGGGTGGAGCCTGTTCGGTGACGAACTCTACGCCAGGTTGTACGGCCTTGAGTAACTCTTTAAAGGTCGCAGCCGCTGATTGTCCATATTCATAATTTGGATAAACAATAGCCCACCGTTTTTTGTTCAATTTAGCAGCCTCAGGTACAAGCATTGAAGCTTGCATGTACGTGCTTGCACGAAGGCGAAAGGTGAAGTGATTACCGTTTTCCCAAACTATTTTGTCTGTCAACGGCTCGCCAGCTAAATAGAAGACTTTATTTTGTTTCGCAAAATCTGCGAGAGCCAATCCAATATTGGAGAGGTAAGCGCCTGCAATCAAGTCAACGTGCTCGTGCGCGAGGAGCTCCTGCGCAGCACGCACAGCGTCCCCCGGATTGGCGTTGTCGTCGCGCGTGAATAGCTCTAATTTCCTTGCGTTTATACCCCCCGCAGCGTTAATTTCTTCAACTGCCAACTCCATTCCCTTTTTGTAAGGCGTTAAAAACGCAGGTTGCGCTTTATAGCTGTTGATTTCTCCAATTTTGATGGTGGGTTGGGCGCTCTGGGGTGACTGCGCCAACGCATCCCCCCAGGCTACCAGTGAAATGGCTCCGATCACTGCAAAACTCAAAAGTACAGAAATACGCTGAGTTAATGATTTAACGAATTGGAAATAGGGTGTTGTCATAATTAAACAGTGTCCTTGAGCTTGACCGAGGAGGTATATGTTGAATAAAGACTTAATGTACGTTTTACCTAAGCCTTCTTGAAATCCTACTCTGGGAGACATGGACCTCAAGTGTATCTTCTGGTGAGGGAATCTACCGAAATTTGACCCAAAGAATGTATGTTTTTAGGACTGGCGAGTTCGTAAAAATTGACTGGATTCTTAAGTATTCACCTTAAAGTTAAGCAGTAATTTTTGTGCGTCTGCTCCTCTTTTATGCTTGCTCTTCACAAAAATACAGATTCCTTCCAGGAGCTGTAGCCCCCGCAGTAGGTCTGGGTCTAAATACCGTGATAACCAACTAAAAAAGCGCAGATGCTTTGATCCATCAAGAGGATGTGAATATAAACACGCGAGAACCCTCAGAGATTGGACGGGTTTATTGAGAAAAGTTAGGAAGGCGCAACGCCTTGTTTTGCTAGGATTCGTTGGCTCGGGTGCAACCTGATTTTATTGGGAAGCGGAACAGAGCGCTTGAGCACGTCCTCTCCCAGCCACTGTGCACACCGCATTGCTCGAGCAGCAACGGTGTTGAGGGGTAGCTGTTGATAGTCATCGTTGAAGACCTCAAAACTATAGTCCCCTCTGTACCCTAATTTGTACAAACGGGTCACCAAGTCGGCTAAAAATTCACTGTGTACGCCCTCTCCCGGAAATACTCGAAAGTGCCTGGCAGTGGTGATGCGCTCCTCTACGGAGCGTATCTCTTGCCACATAAAGTCAGCGAGTTGGACTAAGAAAATTTTCTCTGGATCAATGATCTCCAGGTCGTCTAAGGAGGACTTGGTCGCTAGGATATGAAAGGAGTCAATGCCAATGCCTAGGTTTGGCATATCGGCTCTCTCAATTACGTCCCAGGCCTGTGCAAACTCATTGATCGTTCTGCCCCACGAGAGACCCTCGTAGGCTACTTTAATACCTTTGGGGACGGCTAGCATGGCAAGCTTCCTCAAGTCCTTGGCCAAGCTATCGATGTCCTGCGCTGCGTGGGTAGAGGTTGACGAGCAGACCAGTAAGACTTTAGAGTTGAGTGCTGAACACATCTCCAGCATTGACTTGGCTATATCGATCTTGTAGTCGTGCAAGTGTCCACTGAGACCCTCAAAGTCTCTTAAAACCTGAAAGCCTGTGACACGAAGGCCACTGCTTTGTACGGCCTCAATGGCGGCATCTAAACCTTGTGCATGACCCACAACGTCTTTTGCGTTCAGCATGACCTGGTTAAATCCAGCTTGCTTGATCGCTTTTAATTTTGACTCTAGGGTGCCTGCCAGTGAGATGGTATCCATCCCAAAGTCTGACAGGTTTCCGA
The DNA here is from genome assembly GCA_903949285.1 of uncultured Burkholderiales bacterium. Lineage (GTDB taxonomy): Bacteria > Pseudomonadota > Gammaproteobacteria > Burkholderiales > Burkholderiaceae_C > Limnohabitans. The sequence goes on along the minus strand of CAJAYT010000015.1, from coordinate 64,733 downwards.
TAATCGGGTTCATAAATAATTCCTTCATTAACGCTTAACGAGCTCAAAGCTAATGGCACCCAGCCAGGTTCGCGTCAGTGCACCTTTGTCCTCTGTGTGAACGGTGGGAGACTCAATGAATTCAACCCCCTTGGTTCTGAGGTCTTTGACTGCTTCGAAAACGCTAGGCGTGCTAAAGGCAACACGCTGAAAACGCTCATCCTCATCCACGCTTAGCAGCCCAGCCTCGGGCTCAATGAGTTGCAAGAAGAATTGGTGGCAGGGACTGCGAAGGATAGTGCCTTTGGGCAAGATGCCAAACTTTGTCTGAGCGGGGAGGACTTCAAAGCCAAAGAGCGAGCAGTAAAACTCGCTCCAGTCTTCAGCCCTGTCGTTACCAATGTACTGAACAATTCCAAAGAGCTTGATATCGTGTAACGCACTGGGATGTTGATCCACAGTGGGAATAGGGGTGAAGTCCACATCGTAGATCGAGAACTCTTTGTAGCGGTCCACAAAATAAATGCGACTAGACCCAACACCGTGAACGGCGGGTATGTTCAGCTCCATGACTTCGACCTGCGTAGGCACAGCCCAAGCCCCTAAGTCAAGGGCTCGTTGGTAAGCGGTTGAGGCGTCCCTAACTCGCAGTGCAATAGCTGCGAGAACAGGCGTCTCAGTCGGGCTAGAGCGGTGGGAGAGGCCTGCGTCATGCGCATTGATAATAATATTTATATCCCCTTGGCGGTATAGCGTTACCTCCCTTGAGCGGTGTCTTGCGATGGGTTTAAATCCCATCATCTCAAGCACTTGTCCGAGTGCTTGGGGTTTGGAGGTAGCGTATTCGATGAACTCAATGCCCTCCATTCCAAGTGGATTTAAATTATCTGGAATCGCTTCGCGGGCACTTGTTGCTGCGTCTGACATGGTGGGATACTCCGGGTGGAAAAGGGGGCGAATTGGGAATAATTAGTTTGAATTAATCTTTAAGGGTTGACTTGCACTGCGCCCAGGAATAGACGCTCAAGGTGGGGATCAGAGAGTAAATCAGCGGCATCTTTTTGAAGCACTTTTTGACCTGATTCCAAGGCAATCGCTTCATCTGCGTACTTTAGCGCACTTTTTACATTTTGCTCAACCATCAAAACTGTCGTACCTTGGTCGGCGAGTTGGCGTAGGAGTTTAAATACATCTTGAACCACAAGCGGGGACAGGCCAATGGAGGGCTCGTCGATCAATATGACTTTGGGGCGCAAAAGTAGTGCACGTCCAATCTCAAGTTGCTTTTGCTCACCTCCGGATAGAGAGCTTGCCATTGAGTTCAGGCGTTCTTTGAGACGGGGAAAGAACGCCAGCACTTCAGGGATCCGTTCATGGGTGGTCTTCATCCCAAGCGTTATCCCGCCCAATTCTAAATTCTCAAAAACACTCAGTTGTCCAAAGAGGTTTCTGCCCTGTGGAACAAAGGCAATCCCTTTGGCGAGCAGATCCTTTTGGTTGAGGCCTGTGATATCTTCGCCGTCCAAGTAGATGTGTCCGGTCCTGGGTTTTAACAATCCAAAAAGGGTTTTCAGTACGGTTGATTTGCCTGCTCCGTTTGGACCCAGCAGCAAAGTAATGCAGCCTCGCTTGGCTTGAAAGGACAGGTTATTAAGGATCATGAAATCCTTGTAGCCCGCCAAAACATCATTGAATTCGATGCAAGAGTTGTTGTTCATAGATCAATTTCCCAAGTAAGCATCAAGGACTTGCTTGTTTGCTCTGATTTCACTCGGAGTACCAACGGCAAGTACACGCCCCTCAACCATCACCATTACTTTGTGACACAGATCCATCACAAAGTCCATGTTGTGCTCAATGACTACGAAACTGCCTCCTTGCCTTTGGTTGAGCTCTTTCAGGAGTTTGCTGATTCCACCGACAAGGGAGGGGTTGACCCCCGCGCAGGGTTCATCCAGTAACACCAGCTCAGGCTCGCTCATAAAAGCCATTGCGATATCTACTAACTTTTGTTGACCATACGATAGCTCGCCGGCTCTTTTGTGCGCAACATGCCCCAGATTAAAGAGTTGGATCAGCTCATCTGCGCGCTCTCCTAGTCCTGAGTCTGAGGGGGCAAATATTCTGCTGAGCATGCTCCCTTTATGCTCTTGGGCTGCGACTATTAGGTTATCTTTGACACTCATCTTCCCAAACACTTGCAGAGTTTGAAAGGTGCGCCCAACCCCCAAGTGATTGAGCTCTAAAGGGGAAAGACTCGTGACATCTTTTCCGTTTAGCTCTATGCGTCCAGAGTTGGGTGTGATTTGTCCAAGCATGCTGTTAAAGAGCGTGGTCTTACCAGAACCGTTGGGCCCTATCACTCCAAAGATCTCGCCCGCTGTGACTTCAAAAGAAACGCCTGCTACGGCTTGAATAGCGCCGTAGGATTTGTGTAAATCAGTTACCTTTAGGAGTGGGTGCATTTTTTTATCGTAGGCGTTCATAGGGATACACCGCCTTCTTGGTTTGAACTTTGTTGCGCATGAATGGCTTTCAAGGAACGTGCGTTTGAGGCTTCTTTGGCTAGTTTTTTGGAGCGCAGTCGCTCCGGTATGCTGAGCAGACCATCGGGTAGCCAAATCATCAATAAAATAACTGCGGTGCCAAAGATGAAGAGGTACCAAGCCTGTGCAAACCGAAGCCATTCGGGGAGTACTACACCGACTGCACTTCCGAGCACGGGGCCAAAGAAGTAGCCAGGTCCACCCACCACTACCATCAAGTACATCATGATGGAGGCACCGACCGTGAAGAGGGCTGGGTCAATGAACTGAACCAAACAAGCGTACAGGCCACCTGCGACACCCGCGTAGGCCGCACCAATCGCAAAACTCATTAAGGTGTACTTGCGAATATGTATGCCCAGACTCTCAGCTCGGATCGGATTGTCCCTGAGCGCGGTGAAGGATTTACCCCACGGAGACTCTATCAGTTTCCAAAGGAGGAGTGCCATGACAAGCGTGACGAAAAGTACCAGGAAATAAAAATTGCGGTTATTGTCCAAGTTGAAATCTAAGAGTGATGGTCTCGCGATGTTGTTCATCCCAAACGTTCCTCCTGTCAACCACTCTTCGTTGCGCATGACAAGCCAAATGGCAGTATTAAAGCCAAGGGTGGCAAAGGCCAAATAAATGGTCTGTACACGCAGTGCTGGAAATCCAAGGAGCACTCCAACAAGGAAGCAAATCAAAGCGCCAACAGGTAGGCCTAGCCAAAAGCTGATACCCATCTTTAAGAAGATAGCAACTGTGTAGGCACCGATCCCAAAGAACGCCGCCTGTCCCAGGGATTTTTGACCCGCGTAGCCCGTTGTTAGATTCAACCCCATCGTGGCGATGATAAAGATGAGCCACGTTGTTAAGAGATGTACACCATAGGTTTTAAGGAAGAAGGGTACTATCAAGAGGGCAACAATACATGCAGAAATAAATAAAAGTGTAAGTTTCTTCATACCTTGCGCTCCTCTTTGCGGCCCAAAAGACCTTGCGGTTTAAAGAGAATAACGACCATAAAAATAAGCAGTGCGACAGCGTCTTTATAAGCCGGGGAGATATAGGCGGCAGCCAAGTTCTCGCATACCCCTACTAAGAGGCCTCCTAAGAGCGCGCCGTTGGAGTTGTTAAAGCCACCAATGATTGCAGCAAAAAAGGCTTTGTTGCCCAATGACTCCCCCATATCAAACTTGGCAAGGTAGGTGGGTGTGATCAAGAGCGCAGCAGCAACAGCCAATAGAGCATTGATTGCAAAGGTATAGAAAATCATTCGCGGAACATTGATTCCCAACACTGCAGCGCTCTCAGTGTTTTGGGCCACAGCTTGCATGGCCCGACCTGTGACTGTTTTTGTGATGAATCCCTGAGTCAGCAGAACCAGCACAAGTGCCATCACAAAGGTCCCAATATCCGAATTAGAGATCGTGACTCCTGCGATATGGTATAAATTTTCAGGAAATAGAGAAGGAAAATTCAGCGGCTGCGCGCTGTAACCTGCACGCACCCCGTTTCGCATTGCAATCGATAAACCGATCGTTGCAACAACAATTGGCATCATGCCGTATTTAAACAAAGGGTCTACTAGGCCGCGTTTAAAAAGCCATCCAAGAAGAAAAACAGATAAAGCGCAGGTGAGTGCAACGCTTGCGACAAAAGAAACATCCATCTGCATGAGGACGATCATGATGAAAGCTGGCAACATCACAAACTCGCCTTGAGCGAAATTGATGGTTCCAGAGGCTTGCCAGAGGAGCGTAAAACCCAAAGCAGCGAGGGCGTAAATACTCCCCGTTGCTAGGCCACTCATCAGTAGTTGTAGGAAGTCACTCATGCGTATTTCTCCATCTTATTCGTGTATTCAAACCAGGGGTGCAAAGAGGGTGAGGTTTCCAAAAAAACTTTCATTGTTATTGGGCGTCCAATATGTATATGACAGGCGCTTTAAGGATGCTGAATAAGTGATTTTAGAGACTAAGCTGAGAATTCAAGAGATAGCGATCGATCATCGATCGTAAATAGGGTTAATACCATGAGTGAGGCGCTGATCTATTGTTGGATTTCAGCTTTTGGAGGAGGATTCCTGCTCAGCAGTGTCAGGATTGGTAGAGTCAGCGCCCAGCCAAGCGCGGTAGCCATGACGGCTTGGGAGGAGCCGAAACTAAGCACGCCAAGTTTGGCTCCTGCCAGGTAAGAAAATGTTCCCATTACTGCACCAATGAGACTGCTCCATTTGATGAGTGACTTTAGCCATCCCAAAGAATGATTAAGGCAAGCCCCAAGGCTTAACCACAGGCAAGTCATCCAAAAGGGCTGAACTCCTGATAGGTAGCCTGGATAGGATCCCTCAAAATAAATAAAGTGGTTTTGTATAAGAAGGGTATCAAAAATAAATCCAATTAAGGACACTTTGAATATCAGGTCAGATTCCACGCGCCATTCATGACTTAGGCAAATATGCTGAGCCATAAATCCAAAGGTAACCAGAGTTATCCAAATCACATTAAACGGTGGGGTTAAGTTGACTGTGAACGCACATGTGAACCAAACTGCTTGAAAACCAATTACATTCAAAAATAGCTTCATCAGTTGAGTACGCATTATTTATAAAAATAGAAGAGTGAAAATTGAAAAAATCAACATGAGCAAAGCGTGGATTCAGATAGCCAAGTGCTTTGCATATGAGCCGATCCTACGTGGTGATCGTAGACGGTGCGTTAACAATATAACTTGAAGGATAAACATATAAAGAACGAGCTTCAATAGCCGTAAATAGTCTAAGCGAATGTAGCATTTGAGTGGTACAGATATAATTAAGAAAATCAGGTGCGCCGCTTTAGTTAAGTGGTATAACAGTTGATTCGTAATCATCAATCGCAAGTTCGATTCTCGCAAGCGGCACCAAATTGGTTTCCCAATATCCAAGCGCATTTCTACCGCATTTCTACCGCAGTTCTGGTTGCTCCAAGTATAAGGTAGTCTAAATATGTCTAACAGTTGCTTGAGCAGTGGCTTTACGGGACATTGTTTAAGCTTTGAAAGCTAATACGGATCCTAAATTGTTCCGATTGCCCTAGAATTTCTTGCGCTAATAAGAAGTGGCTATTAAGCCGAAAATTTCATGAAAGCCATGAATTCATTTTGCTGGATGAGCCAGCATCATTAAAAACAGTGCTTAGAAAATAGAATATTTGAAACGTTACTACTAGCTTGTGTATTCGATTATTTGCGAGAATAGTTACGAAAATCTATACGGCAAGAATAAGCACGTGAGTAAATCTGAATTGACAGAGTGCTTTGTAGTTCAGGTGTAAATCAACTTATCTTCATGAAAAAAATCACATGAATGAATTTCTAAAGTGAAGATAAATTTTTGTAAACATTGCTTTTACTGGCAAACAGAAAAATTACACCCGTTGTACTGAACATATTCAAATCGTCCGTTTGGATCAAATCCCCAAATACCATAACTGCGTGAGGCTTGTGCTTGAGATGGTAGGATGCTTGATAGTTGCGACATTATGAAGTCAACGTTAATTTGAGTGTATCCACTGCTAGGAACAAAAGGGATGCCAGTTGTACCTAGGTAATTGTAGGATCTAAATCCAAATGTAGTTGTACCATTAGGTGTTAGAAATAAATTTAAGTGTGACGTAGCCCCGTTATACGATCTGAGTGCATTTAAACTGTCTGAAGTTAGAGTCATGATGGGTGTATTTGAAACATAGCCTGAAGTGAGAGGGAGGCCAACTCCGTAATGTGTTTGAGTTTCGAATAAAGTCGAGCCCTTGTAAATCTTGAGTACAACGGTGTTTGCGCCAACCTGCGATACGTTTAATAACGAAGCTACAGTGGTATCGCTTATCGATAGATTTGACGAAAAGGATGAACCATTTAAGGTTCCGATATTTATATTATTTACAAATACATCAACGCTGGTGATTCCTGCGACTGATCCAGTTTGGTTAATATCAATTAAATAAGACGCCGTCGGTGTACCATAAGCAATGCTGGACTGAAGGTATTGATTTGTCTGATTAATGAGGTAAGTGACAGTGGATTGAACGTGGTTTTGTCGACCATACAGTAGCCATTTATTTGTTGTGGCATCCCAAACAATTTGGGTGAAAAAATAATAAGGCATGCCTGAGTACGAGTACATACTGAATGGCTCGTGCGTGGTGGATGTAAATCTAAAAGAGACATTACAAGTTAAATTTGAAGAGCACGACTCTATGTTTGCTACAGTATTAATTACAGCAGTTCCCCAGCCAGTTGTTTGGAGTAAATTACTCCAAAAATCATGTGCATTCATTCCGTCCTGCAAAAAATTAGGCGAAGAAATACTCAAAATACTTTGAAGATCACCGTTACTAAAATCTATATCAAAAGCATTTGTAACTTGTGTGATTTGAGCTAATTGGGTGCTTGATAGGTTAGCAACAGCTTGCAAGGAACCAGTAATAGTTGGTCCTTGACTTAGTCCTCCTTGTGATGCGCTAATGGATGCACTTCCACTTGTAAAGGCATTTTGAATTTCTAGGCTACTTAGTTGAACATTTTGAACTACTTTTGTTCCATCTAAAAGGAAGTCGATTCCAGTTCCATTTGGTGCAAACGATGTCGTAATAAAATTGGAGTTTGAGGAAACGCCGGCTTGACTAAGTGCATTACTAAGGACACCTGTAAGGACATTATTGGCTTGATTAATTGTAGATTGCGTTACAAGTGGTAATACGGATGCTGGACTAACTGAATTTCCTGTTCCTGCAATTAGTCTTACTATTGCATCAGTAAGCGGAGTAATGTTTGAGGTATTTATCGAACCAGTTGAAAAACTTGCAACAGTTGAATATAAGGTTATAGGTGAACCAACCGCGGTAACCCCATCTAATTTTATTAACAAAGGAGCGGTGAGTCCACTAGGATCTATGGAAAATGAGCCGGAAACACCAACTGTTCCGGTGGTTGTTACTCCATGAATATCAGTCACCGTAATCGTGCCCGTTGCAATGGGTGCCCCTGTGGCGGCAGTTCCACCAATAGTCGTACTCTGACTAGGCGAACCGCCACCGCCTCCACCACCACCGCATGCTACGAATGCAATCGATGTTGTTATCAGAATAATGGCTATTAGTATTCTTTTCATTTATTAGTTCTTTATTGTTTAATAATTAAAAATTATATAACTATTAATATAAGTTGTATTAAAATTAATTAATTACTAAAAAATACAACTTTTTTATGCCTTATAAATTAGATTCTTTTGATGTTGTTATTGCGATTGTTAGCTATATTGCATTCGCTTTATCATTCAAGGTGAATGAGTTTTTTAACTCCTGGGTTCTATTTAGTGCCGGAGTCAGCATGGTATTTTTACCCGCGGGAGTTAAGCTTTTGTGTATTTTGGTAGGTCGATTACCAGCGGTTTTAGGTATCTTTTTAGCAAGTGTCCTGCTAGCTTATGATGCTTGGGATAGTGTAACTACTCTTCATACACTAGAATTTGTGTTATTCACAATACCCAGTGTTGGTAGCTATATGTTCGCAGTTTATGTGATTGCTCCATTGCTTCGTATACAGGCGGATCTGGCTAATCTAAAATATATACATATTGTGGTTTTGAGCTTGACTGCGAGTATGGTGAATGGATTTGTTCACAACTTGTTTTATATAGCCCTTGGCATAACTCAACCGAATGAATATTGGGCTAAAAGCATGGCTATGGTCGTAGGAGACTTTACGGGTTGTTTTTTGGTTGTGGCCATTGCGCATTTCCTTATAATTATGTATAAAACCTACTTTAGAAATGAATGACAAATTCATACGTTAACTTCATAATTCGAGCCAAACATGCGTTGCAAGCTTTGGACTACCCTGAATTAGATCAAACCAGTAAGCAATTATTGGATGAAATAGCTATACGCACCTCCCAAAATCTTACAATTACAGTTGGTGACCTATTAGTGCTCGATAGCATTGGTTCTCATGTGACTTTGCATAAAAAGTTTTTGAATTTAATAAAATTGGGTTTCATTGAAACAAGCCACCATGGTGATAACAGGCGAACTAAGTACGTAAGCCTTACGGCAAAAGCCGATAAGTACTACAACCAATTAGAAAAAGCGCTCAAAAAAGCAGCCGGTAATGCTTGAAAGTTATTCAATAATCGACAATAGCCCTTGCCTTTTCCGTTTCAAGATTTAGTTTAATTTGTTAAATTAAGTGCGGCGTAAAACGCTGTAGTTGACTTTATTTGATGTTACTTGGTCAGCATGTTCGCAGCAGTTAATTTTTGTGAAGTCTTGTTCGGAGAAGTATTCTTATTTTGATTTGAAAATCACGATCGAACCTTTAGCTGCCGTAACTTTCCTTGGTTCAGTTGATTAGCTCGTTAGATTACCATAGTAGACTGCTGAACTCAAAAAATCTTTAATAAGATCTAGGCATTGTAGTTTTACTAAAACCCAGTCATTTGTTCTATCTATTGACGATACGCTATTAAAAAGTAGTGCGCAAGTAATTCAAATTTTAGATAGCGATTTTTTGGGTGGATGTTGTATCAACCAATCCTTGAGGGCGGCATCAATACGAGTTTGCCATCCAGTACCAGTAGATTTGAATGCTGAAATAACTTCCGGTGATAACCTAATTGTTGTTGAGACTTTGGGATTTTGCTTGGTAGTACCTTGTGGCCTGCCTCTTCGCCGAGTTAGTAGTTCATTGGGCGCTTGTAAGCTTTCAAACTTACCGCGCAAATTTTGCTCAATTGAAATACGCAGTGCCTCTTCGAATTCTTTGAGGTGAGAGTCAAATTTTTTCTTGCTAGTTACCATTAATAGGTTTCCATATTTGCACAATAAAATCAAAACCTAGTGGTTTGATCTCTGATGGGGTGCTAAGACTTTTGTCAATCAAGCTACATTAGTAGTTTGACTGCCAAGTCCATTAATTGAACAAACACCGTTTTGACTCAGCGCGTCGACTGGGTAAAAGGTGAAATTTGAATTGGATTGGTGAGAGTTTGTAAAAATTTACGACGTATGGTGATACTTGGTAATTAAATCAACTTCATTCTTTGAACCTAGTACAACACTCACTCGTTCATGCAGAGTTTTAGGCTGAAGGTCTAGAATTCTTTGGTGACCATTGGTGGATGCACCACCGGCCTGCTCAACAATCCAACTCATGGGATTGGCCTCATACATCAAGCGCAGCTTGCCTGGCTTGTTGGGTTCTCTCTTATCCCATGGGTACATGAAAACACCACCGCGAGTCAGGATGCGGTGAACATCGGCGACCATACTGGCAATCCAACGCATATTGAAATCCTTGCCGCGAACGCCTTCCTTACCTTCCAAGCATTCATCAATATAACGTTTCACTGGAGTATCCCAGTGACGCATATTGCTCATGTTGATTGCAAACTCTTTTGTGTCTGCAGGAATTTGAACGTTTTCATGGGTCAACACAAAGGATCCTTGTTCACGGTCAAGTGTAAACATATTCACCCCGTCCCCAACAGTCAATACAAGTGTTGTTTGAGGACCGTAAACGCAGTAACCTGCTGCGACTTGAGCACTTCCTTTTTGAAGAAAATCAGCCTCACTAACCCCTGAGCTTCCCTCTGGTTTTTTGAGCACACTGAAGATGGTTCCAATACTCACGTTCACATCAATGTTGCTGGATCCATCCAGTGGATCAAACGTTAAGAGATATTCACCTTTAGGGTAACGATTGGGCACGAGATAAATAGTCTCCATCTCCTCTGAGGCCATGGCTGCCAAATGACCACCCCATTCATTGGCTTCAATCAACACCTCGTTAGCAATAATGTCTAGTTTCTTTTGAACTTCTCCTTGAACGTTCTCGCTCCCAGCGCTCCCAAGAACTCCGCCCAACGCACCCTTGTTAACGGCGTGGCTGATGCTTTTGCATGCCCTGGCAACCACTTCTAAAAGAAGTCTAAGCTCTGGAGGAATGTGCCCCTTTTCACGTTGTTGCTCGACAAGAAAGCGGGATAAAGAAATTGTCATATTGCTGGGGCTCCGTTTAAATGGGGTAAGTATTCGGTAAAGTCTTGAATTTGTTAAGCAAAATAATAGGTGTTACCAATCCATGCTTAATCTGCTAGTGCACGAGTCAATACTTCGCGCACATCGTTACTTAGATCGGGCTTGGCTGAGACACGCTTTAAAGCTTCGTATGCAGCAGTCCTATAGGGCTCAACTAGTTTTTTCCAACGGTCCAGTGCTCTAGCAAGTCTCGCTGCAACTTGCGAATTAAACGCATCAATTTCTAAAACCCGTTCGCTCCAAAAAACGTACCCTGATGCATCGGTTCTGTGAAAAGCAGAGGGGTTTGCAATACAGTAACTAAATATGAGAGCGCGTGCCCTGTTAGGGTTTTTGATCTCAAAATCGCTATGTAGCATGAGGGTGCGAACTTTAGCCAGCAAGTCACCGCCCCGAGAGTTAGCGCTTGCTTGGATTGCAAACCATTTATCCATCACCAATGGGTCGTTCTTGAAGAGTTTGTAGAACACCTCGAGTGCGTATTTGGCTTGCGGGTGACCACAACTTATCAGCGCATTGAGCGCGTTCATGCGCTGTGTCATATTGTCAGCGTGCTCAAAATCATCCAAAGCTATCTTCGCCCAGTTATCACGTTGTGCGGTTGAACCGTTGGTGTCCAAACTCACGGCTAAGCAAAGCTGTGATAACGCCAATCCGCTGAGAGCTCGTTTGCCGCTACTCAAAGGGTCTGGTGAATATGCGCCCGTCTGACGGTTGGAGTGATACGCCCACTCCCAGTCAGCAAACAAAGCGAGCGCAATTTCCTCGCGCATCTTTTCTCTCACTGAATGAACTTTTACGGGATCGAGTTCGTTCAGTTGTTCGGCTAAGTAACTCTCGCTAGGAAGAGTGAGTACAACCTCCTTAAAAGCCGCGTCTAAATGATCACTGCGTAATACGGATCTAAGTCCTTCTATTAAGTCATGGCTGACGATTTGCCTTGGTAAATCATGGGCTTGAATTGCGCTTAGAGCCGTGTCAACGCAAAGCCTTTGAGCCGCGTCCCACTGGTTAAATGGGTCTGTGTCATGCGCCAACAAAGTGAGCAGTTGTTTGGGGCTCAAATCATTACTCAAAATAACGGGCGCACTAAAATTCCTGAATAAAGAGGGCACCGGATCGCTTGTAATCCCTTCAAACTCGAAGGTTTGTTCGGATTGTGTCAAAACACATAACTGAGTGTCCTTGAGCTGAAGTCCCTCAGCGCTGATCAAGCCGACGGAGACTGGAATAACAAAAGGTTCTTTGTGAGGTTGACCAGCTGTAGCTGGGCAGGACTGGGATAGAGTGAGTGAGTACTTTTGTGACGCGCTGTCATAGCTCGAAGTGGCCTTCACAACAGGTGTTCCTGCTTGCGAGTACCAGCGCTTAAACTGTTCCAGGTGCTCTTTGAGTGCAGAACTTGGCGATGCATCTGCAATTGCATTTGCAAAATCATCGCAGGTCACTGCTTGACCATCGTGACGTTTGAAATAAAGCTCCATGCCTTTAGTAAATCCCTCACGACCTACTAAAGTTTGCATCATACGAACAACTTCAGCACCTTTTTCGTAAACGGTGACAGTGTAAAAATTGTTAATCTCCACATAACTATCGGGTCTAACGGGATGCGCCATAGGACCTGCATCCTCCGCAAACTGCAAGGTCCTTAGAAGTCTTACATCCTCAATTCTCTTTACCGCTTTAGCGGAAACATTACCAGCCAAGTCTTGACTAAATTCTTGGTCCCTAAAAACGGTAAGTCCTTCTTTTAGTGAAAGCTGGAACCAGTCGCGACAAGTAATTCTGTTACCTGTCCAGTTGTGAAAATATTCGTGTCCAACAACGCTCTCAATATTTGAGAAATCCGAATCCGTAGCAGTTGCTTGTGACGCCAGTACATACTTTGTGTTAAAGATGTTTAGCCCTTTATTTTCCATCGCGCCCATATTAAAGTCGGATGTGGCGACGATCATGAAACGTTCCAAATCAAGCGTGAGTCCAAAGCGAGCCTCATCCCAAGCGATACTCGCCATGAGGGATTTCATAGCATGCTCTGTTTTATCTAGGTCGCCAGGTCGAACATAAATTTGTAGTAGATGCTTATTGCCTGCGCGCGAGACAATCGATTGCTCTCGCGCAACCAGTCTTCCCGCTACGAGTGCGAATAAATAACACGGTTTTTTATGGGGGTCTACCCACTTTGCAAAATGACGTCCATCCTCGAGTGCGCCACTTTCAACCAGATTGCCGTTGGAGAGGAGAACTGGATATGCTTTTTTATCGGCCTTTAAAGTCACGGTAAAACTAGCCATCACATCAGGGCGATCCTGAAAGTAGGTAATGCGCCTGAAGCCCTCGGCCTCGCACTGTGTAAAAAATGACTCGTTGCTAACGTACAGACCCGAGAGTTGCGTGTTTTTAATAGGGTTGCAGATGGTGAAGATTTCAAGATCAAATCCACTCGCATCCTCGGGCAGATTCTCCAGTATGAGTTGGTTTCCTTCGTTCTTGAAACTGCTACCCGCACCGTTAACCAAGACACGCGATAGGCTCAATTCTTGACCGTCAAGACGTAAGGTTGAATCTTTCGAATCTGGATTTTTTCTGACCCGCATTTTGTTTAAAACACGCGTTTTTTGCGAATCTAAGTCAAAAGTCAACTCAACCGTATCTATCCAAAATGCGGGTGCTGTGTAATTCTCTCTTTTGATGAGAGGTGAGGCGCCTTCACGATACATTTCTAAACTCCGTCCATAATTTTTTGCTTAATTTATTTGAAATTTTCAAATAAAGTGATTTAACTTTAAACGCCTTGTTTTAGCGAAGCTTCAATGAAGACATCCAAGTCGCCGTCGAGTACGCGCTGAGTGTTTGACATCTCTACATTAGTTCTTAAGTCCTTAATGCGACTTTGGTCAAGCACGTAGCTTCGTATTTGATGGCCCCAGCCGACATCTGTTTTTGTGTCCTCTAGCTTTTGTTGAACTTCTAGACGCTTACGCATTTCAAAGTCATAGAGCCTAGAGCGAAGGCGTTTCCATGCCACGTCACGGTTTGAGTGCTGACTACGACTGTCTTGGCACTGCACAACAATGTTGGTTGGGATGTGAGTCAAGCGCACAGCAGAGTCTGTTTTGTTGATGTGCTGCCCACCTGCGCCACTGGCACGGTAGGTATCAACGCGAACATCCGCCGGGTTGATATCAATTTCGACTGAATCATCAATTTCTGGGTATACAAATACACTCGCAAAGCTGGTGTGTCTTCCACCTGCAGAGTCAAAGGGCGATTTGCGGACAAGACGGTGCACCCCTGTCTCAGTCCTGAGTAGTCCAAACGCATAGTCCCCTTCAATTTTGATCGTTGCGCCCTTTATGCCTGCAACATCTCCTGGGGTTTCGTCTTCAACAGTTGCTTTAAAGCCTTTTCGTTCTGCGTACTTTAAATATTGACGAAGAAGCATGCTCGCCCAATCACAAGCTTCCGTGCCTCCAGCACCCGCTTGCAAGTCTAAAAACGCATGACTTGGATCTGCGGGATTGTTAAACATCCGCCTGAACTCAAGACGTTCGATATCGGCTTGGAGGACCTTAGTCTCAGTTTCAATGGTCAGTAATCCCTCTTGGTCATCCTCGGATTTAGACATTTCAAAGAGCTCGGAGTTATCGCTCAGCTCGCTCTCAAGGCGAGAGATGGTTAAAACTATTTCCTCTAAACTTTTTTTCTCCCGACCCAGCTCTTGGGCTTTCTTAGGATCGTTCCAAACAGTTGGATCTTCAAGGGACGCGTTGACAGTTCTTAGACGTTCAGATTTAGCATCGAAGTCAAAGATACCTCCGAAGTTCTTGCGTTCTTTGCGTGAGATCAGCCAAGCTAGTGCCGATTTGATTTAATCTTTCAACTTCCATTATTAATCCTTATTTATTACCTGTTGTCACAAATTAACATAAAAGATGCACATCTCGCATCTTACTTGTTTGCGACTAGCCCGCTATTTTCGCATGGACTGGCCTGGTTAAGTTGGTAAGCGCTTAGGCCTCTCAAAATATCACCAATCACTATGACGCTGGGGCTGGCCATAGCCTCAAGCTCAATAGTTGCGTGTAAACGGTTTAGGGTTGTGAGCGTATTGCGCTGTGTTTGTAGGGTTGCATTTTGGATGATGCTGACCGGTGTGTTTGGGTCCATACTTTCTAGTAGGCCTAGTTCAATTTCTTTTGATCCCCTAATGCCCATGTAAATAACAAGGGTCAATTTGGTGGCATGCGCCGTTTTTCCTATTAAAGACCAGTCCATCCTTTGTTTGGGTTGTGGCGCGCCGGGGTCTTTGGGGACTTTTTGGGATTGTTGGTGACCAGTCAAGAAGATTACGCCGTGAGCATGATCTCTATGGGTCAAACTTACTCCAAGCGAGCTGACTGCTGCTAAGCCAGAGGTGATGCCGTTGATGACCTGCACCTGAATGCCAGCGCGTTTTAGACTCTCGACCTCTTCCCCACCTCTACCAAAGATAAATGGGTCTCCGCCTTTGAGGCGAACGACCCGTTTGCCGCTCAAAGCTTCTTGGATCATTAGTTTTTCAATAAAAGCTTGTGGTGTTGATTTGCACCCCCCACGCTTACCCACATACAAAGTTCTAGCTTGTGCGTTTATCAAAGCACAAATCTCCTCACTGACCAAGTCGTCCACAAGCACGACGTCAGCACTTTGCAACACTTTAAGTGCTTTGAGAGTTAAGAGTTCAGGGTCTCCAGGTCCCGCACCCACGAGGGAGACGAGGGGAGTGATAGGCAACTTGTTCATATCCTCGATTGTAGGGCTGCCTTATAGTGTGGGAGCCCAAATTTGAAGTTATCAATAGCAATTTTTATCTGAACACCTTAGTCAATCTAATTTCTTAGTCTGTACGTCTGCGGTCAAGCCAGAAGTCGCGAAATTTACATTCCAGCGCAGGCTTTTTGAATAAGGTTAATTTGATCCAAAATTGGTTGAGGAGTGGGAAATAAGCCATCTAATATTTTTTGGGTGTAGTTGGCAATACTTTTTGCATTCAATTCTGCGTTGAAAAGTTCAGTAGGCAAGATGCTTCCCTTTTCCGCTTCTCTCTCGTGTAGAACGGTCCCATCTTTAATCACCGTGTAAGCGGGTGATCGCCTTGCATCTGCTACCGCCTCACCCTCGCAGCCTCTTAGCAGCACGGCATTGCCGTGAGTGAGCTCTAGAGTTTTACGCATCGAGATAGCGTATTCAGGATGTGTGTAACTTGTGATTAGAAATGGCTTTGAGCCTGGGTTGTGGAGGCTAGGCAAGACTGGTTGAAGGAGTTTTACCATACTGTGTCCTGAGTTCCTCAGACCAATCGTGCGCCTTGCATCGAGTAACTTTTGCAGCGCTGGACTTATTAAGTTTGTGGGCGCGAAAACAAGCTCGCCTTGCTTTAGGACGCTAGCAGAATTTGCTTTGAATATCCCAAGTTCTTGTAAAACGTCTTGGCTTGGGACTCTTTTGCTCTCGGTAGTGCTGCCGTGAATCAAAACTGCGAAACCCTGTCTTGCCAGTAACAACCCAAGAAGAGGCGTTAAAACGGGCAGGCGCCGAGCACCGTTATATGAAGGTATGACGATGGCGGGGAGTGCGCTATCAGGGGCTGTAAAGTAAGTAAGTCTAGCTTGCGCGGCGTCTAAGAATCCACTCATCTCCTGCTCTGTCTCGCCTTTGATTCGCATTGCTAGACAAAAGGCCCCCAGCTGTAGGTCGCTGACTTGGCCGTCAAGAATTAAACCCATTAATTCACTTGCTTGCTCGCGGTTTAGGGCTTTAGCACCGTCTTTACCTCGACCAATTTCGCGGATGAAGGGTTGAATACTCATTTCTATACGTTGAAAAAAGGCTTTCTGGGTGGGGGGCTTAGTCGAGCTACGATAATACAGGCAATTACAAAAGAAGTTGAGCGAATGTTAATTTTAGGAATCGAATCCTCGTGCGATGAAACGGGCGTGGCATTGGTTGAGATCTCGCCGGGCTTAGGTGCGTCCCAAGCGACCTGGCCCAAACTGATATCACAAGCGCTGCACTCCCAAATTGCGCTGCACACTCCCTACGGCGGAGTAGTTCCAGAACTTGCAAGCCGAGACCACATACAAAGAGTAGTTCCTCTCACGCGTGCTGTGATGCAAGGGTCCAATTACAAGTTAGAGGACATTGATGCGGTTGCTTTTACAAAAGGGCCTGGATTAGCAGGGGCATTGTTGGTTGGGGCCGGGGTTGCCTGCGCGCTAGGGGCCTCTTTGGATATTCCAGTTCTAGGGGTACACCACTTGGAGGGGCATTTGCTTTCCCCGTTTTTAAGCGAAGATGCACCAAGCTTTCCCTTTGTCGCTCTCTTGGTCTCTGGCGGACACACTCAGCTAATGCGGGTTCAGGGGGTTGGAGAATATGAAATTCTCGGAGAGTCGATTGATGACGCTGCAGGGGAGGCGTTTGACAAATCTGCAAAGTTACTCGGGATTGATTATCCGGGTGGTAAAGAGCTCTCGGAACTCTCCATCCACGGTAACCCACTTGCATATGCTTTTCCTCGCCCCTTACTTCATAGTAAGGATTTAAATTTCTCATTTGCTGGTCTTAAAACTGCAGTGCTAACGCAGTGCAAAAAGCTGGGCGGCGAGCTTATGAATGAGCGCGCCAATTTAGCCGCTTCTACACAGGCGGCCATCGTTGAGGTGTTGGTTAAAAAATCTATTAAAGCCTTGGCGCAAACAGGGCTAAAAACCTTGGTTGTCGCTGGTGGGGTAGGGGCTAACAGCGCACTTCGAATGTCACTTAATTCAGAGTGTCGCAAATTGAACAGCCGTGTGCATTACCCAGAGCTTGAGTTTTGTACGGACAACGGGGCAATGATCGCAATGGCCGCCGCGATGAGAATACAGGCCAAGCGCAGCACACCCACAAAAGATTACTCCTTTGAGGTGAGTCCGCGCTGGCCATTAGACCAGATTAATTAAATCAAACGATACAAAGAAATAGCGCCTTGGTTGACCATCAAATTCAAAGAATAGGTAATGTTGTTGCCTGACTCACTGGAACTTTCTTGGTCAATGTAAGGTACAAAACGCCGTCCTCTAGCTTCGCCGAACTCAACGCGGCGTCAATCTCCTCAGGCAGTTCGTAGCCGCCGCTGTAATTGCGTTTAGCTTGCTCAGTGGTTTTGATACGAACTACTTGTCCCTCAATTGAGATATTGAGTTGATCGCGAGAAACGCCGGGTACATCAATTTGAAGTTTGTAACTTTTCTCGTCTTGTTCGATAGTAGGGGCACTACTGGTCTTAAGAACGCCCTCAATAAAGCGGTCAAATGAAGCTGTGTTTGCCCTGCGATAAGAGGGAGGTGCGATTGTGGATAAAAACATGTAAAACTCCTGTTGTTTGTGGGCCTTAAACCCGAAATAAACTTAAGCTCAAATCTGAATCGTTTTGAGTTCTTGTTCTATGAATTTCAAATGGGTATACCTACACGTAATTTCAAGTGAAAAAGCTGGGTTATTTTTTTGCGGCGGTGGTCTTGAATTTGGGGAATAATGCCCTATTTGGTCCCTCGCTCCAATGTGGCGCGTGAGACTTACCTTATCTTCATTTATTAATAATTTTGATATTATTTCCGAACTATGCGCCCACTGATACAAAACCTTGAAGAGTCAAAAATACGAGAGGTTGCAAACGCTGCAATGGGGAGCACCGATGTTCTTGCTTTTTGGTTTGGAGAAAGCGACGAAGCCACGCCTGAATTTATCTGTGACGCAGCGGTTGAGTCCTTGAGGAAGGGGGAGACTTTTTATACCCACAACTTAGGCCTGCCTGAGTTGCGCGATTCAATTGCAAAGGAGATGAGTAAACGCCACGGCCTGGGCAGGTTTGGTTCACAAAACATTGCCGTAACCTCTGGCGGAGTGAATGCGCTTATGATCGCTTCTCAAGCAATCATCTCGCCTGGAGATGAGGTGGTTGTGATTACACCTTTGTGGCCAAACTTGTGTGCTCAGGCGGTCATTATGGGTGCAAAACTCACCAGTGTTCCTTTGAAGCCCTTGGGCGGCGCTTGGACGTTGGATATGCAAATGCTTTTGGGGGCATTGACACCAAAAGTCAGGATGCTGATCGTCAATGCGCCCAATAATCCAACGGGGTGGACCCTGAGCGCTGAAGAGCATCAACTTATCTTGAACCATTGCCGCTTGAACGGAATTTGGATTTTGGCTGATGAGGTCTATGAGAATTTGTACTATGAACCGACCTCAAATGGGTGTGCTCCAAGCTTTTTAGATTTAGCTACACCAGGAGATCGATTGATAGTGGTCCATAGCTTCTCTAAAAGTTTTCTGATGACGGGTTGGCGCCTAGGCTGGATGGTAGTGCCCGAGGAAATTTTAGGCTCGGTGGGTAAATTGATCGAATTTAATACCTCCTGCGCTAGTTTGTTTACCCAGCGCGGCGGTGTTGCGGCACTTTCCCGGATACAAGAAATTACGCCAAAAGTGGTTGCGCACCTCAAAATGTGTCGCGATACACTCATCGGGCAATTAAAAACCATGGAGCGCCTAGAGTTGTCTAGTCCCAAGGGAGGGATGTACGCTTTCTTTAAAATTAGCGGACATACTGACTCTCTTCAAATTGCAAAAAGGCTGGTCAGCGAGGCAGGACTGGGCATTGCGCCTGGAGAGGCATTTGCCCCTGAATCTCGAGATTGGTTCAGATGGTGCTTCGCCTCCAAAGACCTCAACAGGCTCTTAGATGGGGCGGATAGGCTAGGCAACTGGATACGCAAAAATTAAAAGCTATTTATTAATACTTTTATACTAAAATATATCCATGCTCGCTATTTCTTCAAGATATATTATTGTGACTCCTGGTCTCAAGCATTTGTTTTTCCTCTGACTGGCTAGGAACCTATGCTGTTGGTTGGCCATAGATTAGCCAAATTTGATCTAAGTCAGTTATAATCTATCGTTGTCTGGGACCATGGTGAATGCTTTGGGACTTCGCAATTAATCACGCCATCTGGCATTTCCGGCTGTTGGCGCATGTAAAACTTTTTGGAAAAACAATGAATATTCAACAAACGTCTGAAGTCGTTAAGGCTAACGCACGCAGTGCAAACGATACTGGGAGTCCTGAGGTTCAGGTAGCTCTTTTAACAGCTCGTATCAATGAGTTGACCCCCCATTTTAAGACTCATGCTAAAGATCACCACGGTCGTCGTGGACTCCTGCGCATGGTAAGTCGTCGTCGTAAATTGCTCGATTATTTGAAATCTAAAGATGCAGATCGCTACACTCAGTTGATCGCTAAATTAGGTTTACGTAAGTAACAACTTAAGTTTGATCGAGTATCAAATCTTGATTATGTTTTAGAAGCAAACGCCTGAGTTAATTCATAGCTCAGGCGTTTTGTGTTTCAAGCATTATCAAATCGTTGGAGTAGGTTGGAGATTAGCAGGGCTGAAGCTGTGTCATTCCAAAAGACTAGCGCAACTAAGGAGCGTATATCAATGACTCCTAGGATTGTGTTTTTTTGGAATGGCATCGTGTTCTGATAATCCTTTTCCTCTCCAGGCATTTAAGGCTGCCCTTTTTTAAAGCCTTGTAGTTATAGAGAAATTGGAGAAAAACATATGTCACTTTTTAATAAAGTTACCAAAACCTTTCAATGGGGACAACACAAGGTCACGATGGAGACCGGTGAAATTGCTCGACAAGCCACGGGTGCAGTCGTTGTTGATATTGAAGGAACTGTTATTTTGGCAACAGTCGTTGCATCTAAGTCATCTAAGCCAGGGCAAGATTTCTTTCCGCTTACGGTTGATTACATTGAGAAAACTTATGCTGCGGGCAAGATCCCTGGTAGCTTCTTCAAGCGCGAAGCAAAACCTAGCGAATTAGAGACTTTGACAAGTCGTTTGATCGACCGTCCTATTCGTCCTCTTTTCCCCGAAGGCTTTTACAACGAAGTACATGTGGTCATTCACACCATGTCCTTGAATCCCGAGGTGGACGCAGATATGGCTGCGATGATTGGAGCCTCTGCTGCTTTGTCTATCTCCGGTGTACCGTTTAATGGCCCAATTGGCGCCGCGCGCGTGGGCTATATCAACGGTGAATACGTTTTGAATCCTGGTCAAACTCAGCGCAAAGACAGCATCATGGACCTCGTGGTTGCAGGTACTGAGACAGCCGTTTTAATGGTTGAGTCTGAGGCGCAGCAATTGTCCGAGGAAGTAATGCTTGGAGCTGTGATGTTTGGCCATACCCAGGGTCGTATCGTCATTGACGCTATCCATGAGTTGGTTAAGGAAGCGGGCAAGCCTGCTTGGGAGTGGAGTGCACCTGCACGCGATGAGGCTTTTGAATCAAAGGTCAAGGCACTTGCTCAAGATGCGCTTAACGCAGCTTATCAAATCCGCAACAAGCAGTCCAGAACTCAGGCTTGTCGCGAAGCTTATGCAGCCGTTAAAGCCGGTCTGACTGAGGCAGGCGTCGAATTTGATGCAATCAAAGTAGACAACCTTTTGTTTGAAATTGAAGCCCGCATTGTGCGCGGCCAAATTCTCTCCGGCGAACCACGAATTGATGGTCGCGACACTCGTACTGTTCGCCCCATTGAGATTCGCACTGGTGTGTTACCGCGTACTCACGGGTCTGCACTGTTCACTAGGGGTGAGACACAGGCATTGGTGATTTCTACTTTAGGTACAGACCGCGATGCACAGCGTATCGACGCCTTGAGCGGTGAGTTTGAAGACCGCTTCATGTTCCACTACAACATGCCTCCCTTTGCCACTGGCGAAGTCGGTCGCATGGGTAGCACAAAGCGTCGTGAGATTGGTCACGGGCGTTTGGCCAAAAGAGCCCTCGTTGCTTGCTTGCCCACCAAAGAAGAGTTTCCTTACACTGTGCGTGTTGTGTCTGAGATTACAGAATCTAACGGATCATCTTCCATGGCCTCAGTATGTGGTGGATGTTTGTCGCTAATGGATGCCGGTGTTCCAATGAAAGCTCACGTTGCAGGAATTGCAATGGGTTTGATCAAAGAGGAAAACCGTTTCGCTGTTTTGACTGACATTTTGGGTGATGAAGATCACCTGGGCGATATGGACTTTAAAGTTGCAGGTACTCCAAACGGAATTACCGCACTTCAAATGGACATCAAAATTCAAGGGATTACCCAAGAAATCATGCAGGTCGCTTTGGCGCAGGCTAAGGAAGCAAGACTTCACATTTTGGGCATCATGCAATCAACAATGGGTTCTGCAAACACTGAGATCAGTGATTTTGCGCCACGCTTGTACACCATGAAGATCAATCCAGAGAAGATCAGAGATGTGATCGGTAAGGGCGGTGCAACTATTCGTGCATTGACAGAAGAGACTGGAACTCAGATTGATATCTCTGAGGACGGCGTCATCACCATCGCATCCAGTGAAGGATCCAAAGCTGAGGAAGCCAAGCGCCGCATTGAGGAGATCACGGCTGAGGTCGAAATTGGCAAGATTTATGAAGGTCCTGTGACTAAGATTTTGGACTTCGGTGCACTGATTAACTTATTGCCCGGAAAAGATGGGCTATTGCACATCAGCCAAATCAGTCACGAAAGAATCGCTAAGGTGAGCGATGTTTTAGCTGAAGGCCAAATTGTTCGAGTTAAAGTATTGGAAACGGATGAGAAAGGTCGCGTTAAGTTGTCCATGAAAGCGTTGACAGAGCGCCCTGCGCCTGCTGCTCAAGCGGACTCACCTGCGCATGACTCACACTCAGCTCATGAGCACTCACCTCACCAAGAGTAAACCCATATCAATTAAGTAAAGGTGGGGGAAAGGACAATGAACTTTCAAAGAGTTTTGAGTTTCAAACTCTAACTTGAGAGCATGTTCCCCAGCCCCCCTTTATAGATTGAGCCTTACTTTTAAAGTTTGACATGCAAAGCCCTAAAAAACTCATTGCCGGTAATTGGAAAATGAACGGCTCACTAGAGTTCAACTCAACTTTGATGCGCTCATTGTTGGGCGGGGATTTGCACGCTAATGTTTGTGATGTAGCAGTTTGTGCGCCTAGCGTTTACTTGGCTCAAATTCATGCGTTGTTGCTCAGTGCAGGTTCAAGCCCGATTCATTTGGGCGCCCAAGATATCTCTGCTCATGAGAAGGGTGCTTACACCGGTGAAATTTCAGTATCCATGCTGAAAGAGTTTGGGGTCTCATACGCAATCGTGGGGCATTCTGAGAGAAGGCAGTTTCACCATGAATCGGACCAATTGGTCGCTATAAAGGCAGAGCGAGCTCTTAGTGCTGGCATCACACCAATCGTTTGTGTCGGTGAAACCCAGCAAGAAAGAGAGGCAGGGCTAACAGAGGTCATTGTTAAGCGCCAACTTGCTGCGGTGATTCATCTTGTGGGCCACTGCATCACTGAAATTGTTGTGGCCTATGAGCCTGTTTGGGCAATCGGTACAGGGCTCACTGCAACCCCCGAGCAAGCTCAATCAGTACACGCTGTCCTAAGAGCGCAGCTTCGAGCTGCAGCAGGCGAAGGCGCAGAGAAAATCCGTATCTTATATGGTGGGAGCATGAACGCAGCAAACGCAAAGTCCTTGCTCTCTCAGCCCGATATTGATGGTGGATTAATAGGCGGGGCTGCCTTGAAGGTGGCTGATTTCTTGGCGATCATTGCTTCGGCCTAGTGCAAGTAAATTTTTGAATCAATTTGAATTTAATTAAGTAAGAAATATCTTTCGGAGTAAGTGAAATGAATGTGGTTTTAAATATTATTTTGTTAATTCAAATCTTGTCTGCTCTAGCCATGATCGGTCTCATCTTGCTCCAGCACGGCAAAGGCGCAGATATGGGCGCTGCTTTTGGGAGTGGAAGCTCCGGAAGTCTTTTTGGGGCAAGTGGGGGAGCTAACTTCTTATCCCGATCCACAGCGGTGTTAGCGGCTATCTTTTTCGCGTCGACACTGGGGCTTGCCTTTTTTGGTCAACCACACGCAGCTCGCTCAGGAAGTGTGTTGGAGGGGGTTAATGTGCCCGTCAAAACGGCTCCGGCTAATAACGATATCAGCAACCAAATCCCTGGTGCAACCCCCCCCGCGCAGGGTGGCGCCTCTGGGTCTGTTGGTTCAGTGCCAACACCAACAAGTTCTGAGGGGGTCAATAAAATACCTGCTAAGTAAAAGTTAGAAAAATTAGAGTCTTGATCGAGTCACTTTATGCCTTTACATAGGCATTTGGGGTAAACTCTAGGACTTCAATGAGAAGCAACTCAAAGTTTGAGATGCTTTTCATAAATGGTTCATGCCGTCGTGGTGAAATTGGTAGACACGCTATCTTGAGGGGGTAGTGGCGAAAGCTGTGCGAGTTCGAGTCTCGCCGACGGCACCAAACTTGTTAAACATGAATCTAAATTGGACACACAATACTTTGTGAAATTGGAATGAGTTTAGTTCAATACCTACCCGTCCTTCTCTTTATATTAATTGGACTTCTTGTCGGAGTCGCACCACAAGTTATAGGCCACTTTCTGGGGCCCAATAAACCCGACGAGCAAAAGAATTCCCCTTACGAATGCGGTTTCGAGGCGTTTGAGGACGCCAGAATGCAATTTGATGTGCGCTACTACTTGGTGGCTATTCTCTTCATCCTATTCGATCTAGAAATTGCTTTCCTCTTTCCCTGGGCAATTGCCTTGAAGGAAGTTGGCTTTGTTGGCTTTTGGTCCATGATGATCTTCTTGGGCATACTGGTTGTTGGATTTGCATACGAATGGAAAAAAGGGGCCCTTGACTGGGAATAAATCATGTCTCTTGACGGCGTATTTAAAGAAGGCTTCATCACCACCTCATATGATTCGGTGGTGAACTGGGCAAAAACGGGTTCTTTATGGCCTATGACCTTTGGTCTAGCCTGTTGTGCAGTGGAGATGATGCATGCAGGGGCTTCAAGATATGATATTGACCGTTTTGGAATGCTCTTTCGCCCCAGTCCCCGTCAGTCGGATTTGATGATCGTAGCGGGTACGCTTTGTAACAAAATGGCGCCAGCGCTTCGTAAGGTTTACGATCAAATGTCAGAGCCTAGGTGGGTGTTATCGATGGGCTCTTGTGCTAACGGTGGTGGTTATTATCACTACAGCTATTCAGTAGTTCGCGGATGCGACCGTATAGTTCCTGTGGATGTGTATGTCCCGGGTTGTCCCCCGACTGCAGAAGCTCTTTTATACGGCATTCTTCAATTACAAACCAAAATTCGCCGTGAAAACACGATTGCGAGATAAGTCTGAAGGTCCAACACATGAGTCTGTCTTTAGATAATCTGCAAAAAACACTACATGAGGTTTTGGGTGACAAAATCAAATCACTCAACTCTTCGCTTGGTGAACTAACGCTTACGGTAAGCGCTTTAAATTACCTTGAGGTCTGTGAAACTCTATCCACTCATCCTCGTCTTGCATTCGAGCAGTTAATTGACCTGTGTGCTGTGGATTACTCAAGTTACAAGGACGGAGCTCACAGTGAGTTCACCGATGGCCCACGTTTCGCTGTGGTTAACCACTTGCTATCCATCGTCCACAACTTTAGGTTGCGGGTTAAAGTCTTTGCTGAGTCAAGTGAATTGCCCCGTATCCCATCTGTCAATGCGATTTGGAGTTCTGCAAATTGGTATGAGCGAGAGGCTTTCGATTTGTACGGTGTGATCTTCGATGGTCACGAAGATCTGCGTCGCTTGCTTACAGATTACGGATTTATCGGGCATCCCTTTAGAAAAGATTTTCCATTGTCAGGTCATGTCGAGATGCGTTATGACGCTGAGCAAAAGCGCGTTATTTACCAACCCGTCTCCATTGAGCCTAGAGAGGTTACTCCCCGGATTATTCGTGAAGAAAACTACGGGGGATTGCACTAATTACGCGTTATAAATTTTTGAGATTTGACTCAATTATTCTGCAAGCGAATGCACCGCACACACCATGCCTGATATTAAAAATTACACCCTCAATTTAGGACCTCAACATCCTGCGGCTCACGGCGTTCTTAGGCTTGTCTTGGAGCTTGACGGGGAGGTCGTGCAACGCGCTGACCCGCACATTGGACTCTTGCACCGAGCTACCGAAAAGCTGGCTGAGCACAAGACTTACATCCAGTCACTACCTTACATGGACCGTTTGGATTATGTCTCAATGATGTGCAATGAGCACGCTTATTGCCTTGCAATAGAGAAGCTTCTTGGGCTTGAAGTTCCTAAGCGAGCTCAGTACATCCGAGTGATGTTTGCTGAGATCACGCGTCTTTTGAATCATTTGTTATGGTTGGGTTGCCATGGGTTTGACTGCGGCGCAATGAACATTCTTATTTACTGCTTCAGAGAGCGTGAGGATCTCTTTGATATGTATGAAGCAGTTTCTGGTGCTCGCATGCACGCCGCCTATTTTCGTCCAGGCGGGGTCTACCGCGACTTGCCAGACCATATGCCGCAGTATCAGGTGAGTAAGATTAAAAATGCACGCGCTATTTCTAAGTTAAACGAAAACAGAAGCGGCTCGTTACTGGACTTTATTGAGGACTTCACAAATCGCTTTCCAGGGTTTGTGGATGAGTATGAGACGCTGTTAACTGATAACCGTATTTGGAAGCAACGCACTGTGGGCATTGGAGTGGTAAGTCCAGAGCGCGCGAAGAGTTTGGGCTTCACTGGAGCGATGCTCAGAGGCTCAGGAATAGCTTGGGATTTGCGCAAATTCCAGCCCTACGATGTGTATAGTGAACTCGATTTTGATATCCCAGTTGGTAAAACGGGTGACTGCTATGACCGCTATTTGGTTCGGGTTGAGGAAATGCGTCAATCCAATCGCATCATCAAGCAATGTGTTTCATGGTTACGCAACAATCCTGGGCCCGTGATCACGGATAACCATAAAGTTGCTGCTCCTCACAGAGAGAGCATGAAAGAGCATATGGAGGAGTTAATCCACCACTTTAAACTATTCACAGAAGGGTTCCATGTGCCTGAGGGCGAGGCCTACGCTGCTGTGGAGCATCCTAAGGGTGAGTTTGGTATCTATATTGTTAGCGATGGTGCCAACAAGCCTTACCGTTTGAAGATTAGAGCGCCTGGCTTTCCTCATTTAGCAGCAATGGATGAAATGGCTAAAGGGCACATGATTGCGGACACAGTTGCTGTCATCGGCACGATGGACATTGTGTTTGGGGAGATCGACCGATGAGTACAACTCAAATGAATAATGTAGACGCGCACGCGCTTGAGCCTAAGGCTAGTGAATTTGCTGCCGATGTTGTTGCTCGATTTGCTAAAGAAGTTGCTAAATACCCTGGCGATCAAAAGCAATCAGCTGTAATGGCATGTCTGTCCATCGTTCAGCAAATTAAAGGGCATGTAAATCCAAGTGATGAACTGTACTTGGCCAACTATCTAGAGATGCCCCCGATGGCAGTGCATGAGGTGAGTACCTTCTACAACATGTACAACTTGGCACCAGTGGGGCGGTTCAAGATCAATGTGTGCACTAATTTGCCCTGCCAGTTAAGGCAGGGGCAGACAGCACTTGAATACCTAAGTCAAAAATTGGGTGTATCAGTAGGCGGTACAACTAAAGACGGTATGTTTACTTTGCAGCCTGGTGAGTGCATGGGTGCTTGTGCTGATGCGCCTGTGATGCTGGTCAATGACCGCACGATGTGCAGCTTCATGAGCACTGAGAAAATGGATCAAATGATAGACAGCCTAAGAGCTCTAAAAGACGATGGAGTTCATTCATGAGCATTGATTTGAACGAGGTTCTATCTGGGTTTCGTGCCAGTGGTGATCAAACTTGTTTCCATGGTCGTCACATTAAGCCCCAGATTTTGGATGGATTGAATGGATCTAATTGGTCCTTGCAAGACTATGAGAGTAGGGGTGGATACCAGGCGCTTCGCAAAATACTTGGTAAAGATGGGGGTGAAGGCTTAACCCAGGATCAAGTAATCGCAACCGTTAAAGAGTCTGGACTCAGGGGGCGTGGTGGAGCCGGCTTTCCTACTGGACTTAAGTGGAGTTTCATGCCGCGCCAGTTCCCTGGCCAAAAGTACTTGGTTTGTAATTCGGACGAAGGCGAGCCTGGAACATGCAAGGACAGAGACATCATGCAGTTCAATCCCCACTCGGTGATTGAGGGCATGGCTATTGCAGCTTATGCAATGGGGATTTCAGTCGGGTATAACTATATTCACGGCGAAATTTTCCAAACTTATGAGCGTTTCGAAGAAGCACTAGATCAAGCAAGAGCGGCGGGCCTGTTGGGCGACAACATCATGGGAAGTAGTTTTAGCTTTCAGTTGCACGCTGCCCATGGTTTTGGAGCTTATATTTGCGGCGAGGAGACAGCGCTGCTTGAGTCCTTAGAAGGAAAGAAAGGGCAACCTAGGTTCAAGCCACCGTTTCCCGCAAGTTACGGCTTGTACGGCAAGCCCACAACGATTAACAATACCGAGACGTTTGCTGCGGTGCCGTGGATCATCAGAAACGGCGGGCAAGCTTACTTGGAATGCGGCAAACCCAATAACGGTGGCACCAAGATCTTCTCAGTCAGTGGCGATGTTGAGCGTCCAGGAAACTACGAAGTACCCATGGGCACGCCTTTCCCAGTATTGCTAGAGCTTGCAGGGGGTGTTAAAGCGGGTCGTACCTTAAAGGCGGTGATCCCTGGCGGATCCTCAGCCCCTGTATTGCCTGCTTCCATCATGAATGATGTGACCATGGATTACGACAGCATTGCAAAGGCGGGATCCATGCTCGGGTCCGGCGCTGTGATCGTCTTAGATGACTCTAGATGTATGGTGAAGAGTCTTCTGAGGCTGTCTTACTTTTATATGCATGAGTCTTGCGGACAATGTACGCCTTGCAGAGAGGGTACGGGTTGGCTTTGGAGGGTGGTGGACAGAATTGAGCGGGGCGAGGGTCGTGAAAGCGATCTGGCTTTGCTGGATAACGTAGCAGAAAACATTATGGGACGCACTATTTGTGCACTTGGAGACGCTGCAGCCATGCCCGTACGCGGCATGATCAAGCATTTCCGTCACGAGTTCGAACATCACATCACGCACAAGACCTGCTTGGTCTCGGCGACAGTTTGATCAGGGATTAGCACATATGGTTGAATTAGAGATCGACGGCAAAAAAGTAGAGGTCCTAGAGGGCAGCATGGTTATGCATGCCGCTGAAAAACTGGGCACTTACATTCCTCACTTTTGCTATCACAAAAAACTCTCCATTGCGGCCAACTGCCGGATGTGTTTGGTCGACGTGGAGAAAGCCCCCAAGGCAATGCCTGCATGCGCCACACCAGTCACACAGGGCATGATCGTTAGAACCAAAAGCGAAAAAGCCACCAAAGCACAAAAGTCTGTGATGGAGTTTTTGCTGATCAACCATCCACTAGATTGTCCGATTTGCGACCAAGGCGGAGAGTGCCAACTCCAAGACTTGGCCGTTGGATATGGTGGTAGCTCCTCTCGATACGAGGAAGAAAAACGTGTTGTATTTCATAAAGACATCGGCCCCCTGATCAGCATGCAGGAGATGAGTCGCTGTATTCACTGCACACGTTGTGTGCGGTTCGGTCAAGAAATTGCGGGTCAAATGGAGCTCGGCATGTCTCACCGCGGCGAGCACGCTGAGATTGAAGCGTTTGTAGGGCAAACGGTTGACTCAGAACTCTCTGGCAACATGATTGATGTTTGCCCCGTTGGCGCTTTGACCAGCAAGCCTTTCAGATATCAAGCGCGTACCTGGGAGTTATCTAGGCGTAAAACGATCAGCCCCCACGACTCTACGGGTGCTAATTTAATCGCCCAGGTCAAGAACAACCAAGTACTGCGTGTTGTTCCCCTGGAAAACGAGGCGATCAATGAGTGCTGGATAGCAGATAGAGACCGTTTTTCCTATGAGGCATTGAGTAGTGATCAGCGGTTAACTACGCCAATGATCAAGCAAGACAATGTATGGCGCTCAGTCGACTGGCAAACTGCGCTTGAGTACATCGCTCACGGCATTAAACACATCCAAAAAGATCATGGTCAGCAAAGCATCGGTTTACTGGCTAGCCCACACAGTACTTTAGAAGAGCTGTATCTGAGCGGCAAGCTCATCCGAGCGCTTGGGTCTGAGAATATTGATTCAAGGCTCAGGCAACGCGATTTCAGTTCTGATAAAGACCGATCCTCTACGCCTCAAGCGCATTGGTTGGGACGCTCCATTGAGTCCTTATCTCAGCTACAGCGCGTATTGGTCGTTGGATCTAATTTGCGAAAAGACCACCCATTACTTGCGCTGCGAATTCGTCAAGCGACAAGACGCGGCGCTCAGGTGAATACGCTTAATGCCCACCAACAAGATTGGGCAATGCCTTTAAAGAATAGTTTTAATGCTTTGGCTTCCACTTGGGTTTCTGCGCTTGGTTTGATCGCGGAGAGCGTTGCTAAGGCTAAAGGAGTTCAGTCCCCAGTCGCAGTATTGAGTTCCAATGCGGTGATGAACGAGCTATTGGGTATCAATCCCCAAGCATTGATTCAGGCGACTCACATCGCTGAGTCGTTGTTGGGCGGCGATCAAAAGGCGGTTCTGCTTGGGAATGCCTGCGCGCACCATCCGCAGGCCTCAAGTTTGTTGGCCCTGGCTAATTGGATTGGTGAACAAACTGGTGCTTCGGTCGGATTTTTATCAGAAGCAGCCAACACAGTTGGCGCTCAACTGGTTGGGGCAGTACCAACCGCGTCTGGTTTGAATACGCGTTCTATGATTGAATCTGACAAAGTCAAAGCATTGTTTATTCTCGGCAATGAACCGGTATTTGACTGCGCAGATGGAGCAAAAACAACAGCGCATTTGGCCAAAAAAGACATGGTCATCTCGATGAACGCGTTCAAAGCCAATATGGAGTTCAGTGATGTGCTGCTTCCTATTGCTCCGTTTACTGAGACGCCTGGTACATTTGTGAACGCACAGGGCTTAGCACAGAGCTTTCACGCAGTGGTTAGACCTTTAGCAGACACACGACCAGCCTGGAAAGTCCTGCGTGTGTTGGCTAATGTATTGGGGCTGAGCGGGTTTGAGTATGAAACGATTGAGGAGTTGAGGGCTGATGCATTACCCAAGGACATAGCCTCACACTTAAGCAACGCGAGTATCAAGAATCTCTCAAGTATTGACCTCAACCCATTTCAGAGTATCACTGAAGAAGAGTTAAGCGTTGGTATTTATGGGCTAGATTCTTTGGTCAGAAGATCGCACGCTTTGCAGCACACAATTGATGCACAGTTAGATCCCCGCGCCCAGGCCTACGCCGCAATAAACAATCAGGCCTCAAGCCATCATGATCACTCGGCGCATCATTCTGGACACGCCGTTACTCCAAGTCACACCCTCAAAGAGGTCAATGCACATGTTTGACACTCTCTATCTTTCAGGTCTTAACGTATCCAATTACGCTCTTTGGACCACGGTGATTTGGCCTGTAATATGGGCTCTTATCAAAATCGTAGCCGTTCTCATTCCTTTGCTTCTCGGCGTTGCCTACCTGACGCTTTGGGAGCGTAAGGCTATTGGATTTACACAAATCCGCGTCGGCCCTAACCGTACGGGCCCACTGGGTTTGTTGCAACCGATTGCGGATGCTTTGAAGTTACTCACGAAGGAGATCATCCTTCCTACCAAGGCCGATAACAAACTATTCTTCATCGGACCTGTTATGACCATCATGCCTGCCCTTGCGGCGTGGGCGGTTATCCCATTTGGGCCAGAAGTAGTGCTGTCCAATATCAATGCGGGCTTACTCTTTTTGATGGCGATTACTTCCCTAGAAGTTTATGGTGTCATCATTGCTGGATGGTCCTCAAATTCTAAATACGCTTTCTTAGGTGCGATGCGTGCATCAGCGCAAATGGTGAGTTATGAAATAGCGATGGGCTTTTGTTTGGTCATCATTCTCATGGTCTCCGGCACCTTGAATATGGCTCAAATTGTGTTGGCTCAAAATAGAGGCACGTTTGCCAGTATGGGAGTCAACTTCCTCTCTTGGAACTGGTTGCCGTTGCTACCTATTTTTGTGGTTTACTTTATCGCTGGACTCGCTGAGACCAATCGCCACCCCTTTGACGTGGTTGAGGGGGAGTCTGAAATTGTGGCGGGCCACATGATTGAGTATTCAGGAATGTCATTTGCGATGTTCTTTTTGGCTGAATATGCCAATATGATTTTGATCGCTATCACCAGTGTTGTTATGTTCTTGGGTGGTTGGTTGCCACCCTTTGATAACGAAGTCTTCAACGCAGTTCCTGGCGGGGTTTGGCTCTTTATTAAGACTTTTGTAATGGTCACGATGTTTTTATGGGTGAGAGCTACGTTCCCTCGTTATCGCTACGACCAAATTATGCGCTTGGGATGGAAGATTTTTATTCCCATAACCTTGATTTGGCTCATTGTGGTGGGATTGTGGATTGTGAGTCCTTGGAATATCTGGAAATAATGGGAAATAATTAATGACAACTATGTCCAATCCCAGTGCAAGTTTGCACGCAGCACCAAATCGCTTTCCCCTTGAAGGCAGCGAGAGTGTGTTTTCTTGGAAAGACTTTTTATCTAGCTTCTTACTGGTTGAGCTGTTCAAGGGAATGGCCTTGACGGGTAAATACATGTTTGCTCGAAAGGTGACGGTTCAATTCCCTGAGGAGCGCACGCCTCAAAGTCCCCGTTTTAGAGGTCTGCATGCGCTGCGTCGGTATGAAAACGGAGAAGAGCGTTGTATCGCTTGTAAATTGTGTGAGGCAGTTTGTCCGGCCTTAGCAATCACTATTGAGTCTGATGTGCGAGAGGACGGCTCACGCAGAACAAGTCGTTACGACATTGATTTAACCAAATGTATTTTTTGTGGATTTTGCGAGGAAAGTTGCCCCGTAGACTCCATTGTTGAGACGCATATTTTCGAATACCACGGTGAAAAGCGTGGTGATTTGTATTTCACCAAAGATATGCTGTTAGCAGTGGGTGACCGTTACGAAAAACAAATTGCTGCCAACAAAGCAGCAGATGCAGCTTACAGATAAACGCTGATTAAAAAAAAGAAAAAAGTCAAAACATGGACATTCGCTCAGCCCTCTTTTACATATTTGCAAGCGTACTGCTATTTTCGGCATTTCGCGTCATTACTGTTCGCAATACAGTTCATGCATCGCTGTTTTTGGTGCTTGCGTTTTTCCAAGCCTCAGGACTTTGGATGCTGTTGGATGCAGAGTTTTTATCCATTACCCTGGTATTGGTATACGTTGGCGCTGTCATGGTTTTGTTTCTATTTGTCGTGATGATGTTGGATGTCAGTGTTGATGCGATTCGAGTCGGATTTTGGAAGCATTTCCCCTTGGCAGCGACTCTAGGCGCTGTAGTTTCACTAGAGCTTGCTGGTGTATTGATGGGCGGATTTAGAATTGGTGTTGCTCGCCCCATGGCCCTTCCTGAGGGACTACCTACACCCCAAGGCATAGAGAGTCTTGGTAATTTGAGCAATACCAAGGCGCTAGGAATATTGCTTTACAGCAACTATTTATTTCCTGTCGAAATAGCTGCTGTTATTTTGCTGGTCGCTATTGTTGCTGCAATTGCTTTAACGCTTCGCTCCAGGAAAGACAGCAAATACCAAGATCCTGGTGAGCAAATTAAAGTTAAGGCTTCAGACCGTTTGAAGATCGTGAAGATGGCAGCTGTTATAGATGAGCCTAGCCTTCCCGTCCAGGCAGGCGTCGCTGAGGGTGGGGCAGTAGCGGAGAAACCTAAATCATGAATGTAACTTTGGCACACTATTTAACGCTTGGTTCAATGCTTTTTGCGTTATCGATTGTTGGTATTTTCTTAAACCGAAAAAACTTAATTGTAATTTTGATGGCTATCGAACTCGAGTTGCTGTCAGTGAATATGAATTTTGTTGCGTTTTCACATTATTTGGGTGACATGCAAGGGCAACTTTTTGTGTTCTTCATTTTGACCGTTGCCGCTGCAGAGTCCGCGATTGGTTTGGCTATTTTGGTGCTGTTATTTAGAAACAGGTCCAATATTAGTATTGATGCACTCAACACTTTAAAGGGCTGATGTACAGCGCGCAGAGCAAAACATTATCACAGCCAAAGCATTTCACTACCCCCTATTCACATTGATTACATAGCATTGATCTTCATATGAGCCAATCACTTCAAGTCTCAACCCTGCTGCTGGTCCCCATGGCACCACTCGTGGGAGCCGTGTTGGCAGGGATATTTGGCACCCAATTGGGCGGCAACCACCTTGGTAGGAGAGCTGTCCACAGTATTACTATTTTGGGTGTATTCATCTCCTTTGTCGTATCCGCAATGACACTGTATTCAGTAGTAGCGGATGGTGCTCACTTGAACGAGACGCTTTATACGTGGATGGTGGTGGGGTCTTTGAATATGCAGGTCGGATTCTTAATCGACTCTTTGACCAGCATGATGATGTGTGTCGTAACGTTTGTTTCTTTGATGGTTCATATCTATACCATTGGCTACATGGAAGAGGATGAGGGCTATAACCGCTTTTTCTCGTACATCTCTTTGTTCACATTCTCCATGTTAATGTTGGTGATGAGTAATAACCTGTTGCAACTCTTTTTCGGTTGGGAAGCGGTTGGTTTAGTTTCTTATCTATTGATTGGCTTTTGGTTCACCCGTCCTACTGCAGTGTTTGCCAATATGAAGGCTTTCTTGGTCAATAGGGTTGGTGACTTTGGTTTCATCTTGGGTATTGGATTGATTGCAGCCTTTACGGGCACACTTGATTATTCAGAAATTTTTCAAAAGACCCATGCGCTAACTGCGCTCTTATTGCCTGGGACTGAGTGGTCCTTGATCACTGTCATTTGTATCTGTCTTTTCATCGGGGCGATGGGTAAGAGTGCTCAATTCCCACTTCACGTTTGGTTGCCAGACTCCATGGAGGGCCCAACACCAATTTCAGCTTTGATCCACGCAGCGACCATGGTTACTGCAGGTATTTTTATGGTGGCCCGCATGTCCCCCCTCTTTGAGTGCTCCGATACTGCATTGAGCGTGGTGCTGATTGTTGGTTCAATCACGGCTTTATTTATGGGCTTTTTGGGTATTATTCAAAACGATATCAAGCGCGTTGTGGCATATTCAACTCTATCGCAGCTAGGGTATATGACTGTGGCGCTGGGTGTATCGGCTTATTCGGTCGCTGTATTTCACTTGCTGACACACGCTTTCTTTAAAGCTCTTTTATTCCTCGGAGCAGGCTCGGTCATTATGGGCATGCACCATAACCAAGATATTCGTTGGATGGGAGGCGTTAGAAAGTACATGCCAATCACTTGGATTACCTCCTTAATAGGATCATTGGCACTTATCGGCACCCCTTTCTTTTCGGGCTTTTATTCAAAAGACAGCATCATTGAGGCGGTAGGCGAGAGTCACTTGTACGGGGCTGGATTTGCTTATTTCGCAGTATTGGCAGGTGTTTTTGTGACCGCCTTTTACTCATTCAGAATGTATTTCTTGGTCTTTCACGGCGAGGAGCGTTACGATCAAAATCCTGATGCCCATCACGATCACGCGGCTAGTGCAGACCATGACCATCACGACCACCACAGCCCCCACGAGTCACCTTGGGTTGTGACTTTGCCGCTTATTTTGTTGGCGATCCCCTCTGTGGGTCTGGGCTTCATTGCGATAGGTCCAATGCTCTTTGGCGATTTCTTTGGCGACTCCATAGTGATCAACGCAATGGCTCATCCAGCTATGAAAGAGCTAACAGAAGCTTTTGTAGGTCCTGTTGAGATGGCCAAAGAAGCATTCACATCGTTGCCTTTTGGATTGGCGCTATTTGGGGTTGTTTTGTCTTACTACATGTACATGATCAATCCAGCACTGCCCGCGGCCATAAAGCGCATTGCTCAGCCTTTGTACACCCTCCTTGACAATAAATATTACATGGACTGGTTCAACGAAAATGTCATAGCCCGAGCAACTCGTGCGCTTGGAACCGGGCTTTGGAAGGGTGGAGATCAAAATGTGATTGACGGCTTCATTGTTAATGGTTCTTGGAAATTAGTCGGTGCTTGTGCAGCGGTCATTAGAAAATTTCAGTCAGGCTTTTTGTTTCACTATGCTTTGTCCATGATCTTCGGCGTCTTTTTGTTGATGTCTTGGTTCTTGTGGTTAAAGGTGTAGGCTCTCAAAGCCAGATTGAATAAGAAGTGTTTTAAGAGTATGTATTCAGTGTTGAATAATTCAGTTAGATATTTAAACCAGTTGATTGCGAGCGCATTATGGGATTGTTGAGCCTTTGTATTTGGGCGCCAATATGCTTTGGGGTACTGCTGTTGGTGCTCGGGCGGGACGCGCACGCTAACTCTGTTCGTTGGATGGCTCTCTTAGGCTCACTTTTTAGTTTGGGAGCATCCCTTGCAGTACTCAACCGCTTTGTGTTGGGTACGGCCGACATGCAGCTTGTAGAAAACATTTCCTGGATCGAGCGTTTTAATGTTTTTTACCACTTGGGTGTAGACGGTATCTCTGTTGCGTTTGTCGTGCTGACTGCATTTATCACCGTGATTGTGGTGATTGCAGGTTGGGAAGTGATCACAGAGCGTGTTAATCAGTACATGGGTGCATTCTTGGTGCTCAGCGGTGTCATGACGGGTGTTTTTTGTGCACTCGACGGTATGCTGTTTTATGTTTTCTTTGAAGCAACGCTCATACCGATGTATCTGATTATTGGTGTTTGGGGTGGACCCAATAAGATTTACGCTGCCTTCAAGTTCTTCTTGTACACGCTCCTTGGCTCGTTGTTGATGCTGATTGCGTTGATCTATCTTTACAGTAGCTCGGGCGGCAGTTTTGATCTCCAAGAGTGGTACAAATTACCACTGAGTGGGTTTGTTCAGACGATGCTATTTTTTGCTTTCTTTGCTGCCTTCGCAGTGAAGGTCCCGATGTGGCCCGTTCATACTTGGTTGCCCGACGTTCACGTTGAGGCGCCGACAGGGGGCTCAGCCGTGTTGGCCGCCATCATGTTGAAGCTTGGCGCGTACGGGTTCTTGCGCTTTTCGCTACCGATCTTGCCAGACGCCTCACATCAATGGGCTTGGCTCATGATTGCTTTGTCCATTACCGCTGTGGTTTATGTTGGGTTGGTTGCAATTGTCCAACAAGACATGAAAAAGCTGGTTGCCTATTCATCTGTTGCTCATATGGGCTTTGTCACCTTAGGTTTCTTTATCTTTAATGACCTAGGAATGAGCGGAGGCATAGTGCAAATGGTGGCTCATGGTTTCGTCTCAGCTGCCATGTTCTTGTGTATTGGAGTGTTGTACGACAGAGTGCATTCCAGACAAATATCAAGCTACGGAGGCGTTGCCAATACAGCACCTAAATTCGTAGCCTTTGCAGTTTTATTTGCCATGGCCAACAGTGGTTTGCCAGGAACTGCTGGTTTTGTGGGCGAGTGGATGGTGATACTTGCAACTGTCAAATTTAATTTTGTACTGGGCCTATTGGCCGCAACGGCTCTCATTTTGGGCGCAGCTTATTCACTTTGGATGGTTAAGCGTGTTTATTTTGGTCCCATCGCAAATGATGATGTGCGTAGCTTAAAAGATATCAACTCGAGAGAGTTTTTGGTGCTAGCACTCCTTGCAATATCAGTCCTCGTGATGGGTATTGATCCCAAACCTTTGACAGACGTGATGGGTCCGTCCGTGGCCAACCTGCTTGAGCAAGTTTCACACTCCAAAGTCCCCAATCTTTAATACCCCTAAAGACAACAGACACCAGCTACCCTAATGCGGATGATACAAAATGACTGAATCCTTTAACTGGGCTTTAATTTACCCAGAGATCTTGTTGCTCATAATGGCTTGTTTTATATCGCTGGCCGATCTGAGTATCGATTCACTAAAGAGTCCTACTCGCACCTTAACCTATGTCTTGTCTTTAATGACACTGGGCGCTGTTGCAGTCATTGCAGCCTTTAACGCTCAAAGTACGGAAGTCGTATTCGGATTTAATAACATGGTGGTGTTTGATCCGTTGGGTAATTGGCTTAAATGTTTCGCAAGTATTGCGATGATGGCAACCTTTGTCTACGGTAGGCCTTACTGCGCTGATCGCGGAATGCTAAGAGGGGGCGAATTCTTTATCTTAAGTTTATTTGCGATGCTGGGAATGTTCGTGATGATCTCGAGTAATAACTTTCTCTTGATTTATTTGGGACTTGAGCTTACAACGCTCGCCTCTTACG
The DNA here is from genome assembly GCA_903949285.1 of uncultured Burkholderiales bacterium. Lineage (GTDB taxonomy): Bacteria > Pseudomonadota > Gammaproteobacteria > Burkholderiales > Burkholderiaceae_C > Limnohabitans. The sequence goes on along the minus strand of CAJAYT010000015.1, from coordinate 26,802 downwards.
CGCTCGTCGCTTTGAGGCGCGATAACGGGATTGCGACTGAGGCCGCAATCAAGTACTTTGTACTTGGTGCTATGGCCAGTGGTTTCTTGCTTTACGGTATGTCCATGCTATACGGCGCAACCGGCTCACTTGATATTACCAATGTCTTCAAAGCAATTATGACAGGGCAGATCAAGCACCAGGTTTTGGTCCTTGGGGTTGTGTTTGTCGTTTGCGGCCTGGCTTTCAAGCTCGGTGCAGTTCCCTTTCACATGTGGGTACCAGATGTTTACCAAGGAGCCCCCACGAGTGTTACCCTTTTGATTGCAGGAGCTCCCAAGTTAGCAGCATTTGCAATAGCTATCCGTTTATTAGTAGATGGTTTGATGCCACTTGCGCTTGAGTGGCAACAAATGTTGATGGTGTTAAGTATTTGTTCACTGTTGGTTGGTAACTTTGCCGCGATCATGCAAACCAATTTAAAGAGGATGCTTGCCTATTCGACAATCTCTCATATGGGGTTTATGTTGATTGGTATTTTTAGTGGCGTGGTCGAGAGCAACACTGCAGGTGCTGCCAACGCGTATAGCTCCTCGATGTTTTACATCACCACTTACGTCTTAACGACACTTGCAACGTTCGGGGTGATCATGCTCCTCTCACGCGAGGGTTTTGAGAGTGAGGAAATCGCTGATTTGGCAGGACTCAATGAACGTAGTCCACTTTATGCAGGCGTTATGACTATCTGTCTGTTCTCCCTTGCAGGTGTTCCGCCTTTGGTTGGTTTTTATGCAAAGCTCTCCGTGTTGCAGTCTCTTATTGCCTCTGGTTTGCCTGGTGGAATCGGCATTGCTATTTTTGCGGTAGCGATGTCGTTGATCGGTGCCTTTTATTACCTGCGAGTCATTAAAGTCATGTACTTTGATGCCCCTATAACTGCCTCTGCAGTGACGGCAACACTGGATGTCCGCTTGGTGCTCAGCCTCAATGCCGGTGTTGTTTTGATCCTTGGGCTGTTGCCGCAAGGTTTAATGAGTCTTTGCTCGGATGCTATTTTGCACTCTTTAGGCAATTAAAACTCCCGCTTTACCTAACCCCAACCCTGAAGGCTCTACATTTTTGGCTCTAAGATCGGGCGTATTCGTTGAATGAGTTTGCATTCATCATATTTGATAACTTCAAATGCAACCACCCGCTAACAGCAAAACTGATCAACATTTGGTTGAAAAAGCACTTTCAAGCGAAGAGCTCTTGAAGGGCAAATTCCTCCACGCCTTTCGTGACACTGTAGAGCTACCCAACGGTGCCCAAACAACCCGTGAATACGTCGTGCATCCAGGCGCAGTCATGATCATTCCTCTCTTAGACAACGGAGACTTGGTTTTAGAGCGCCAATACAGGTACCCCATGTGTTCGGTGATGATAGAGTTTCCAGCCGGAAAGTTGGAACCTAAAGAGGACCGTTTGAGCTGCGCTAAACGTGAACTGCTGAAGGAAACTGGGTATAGTGCCACTCACTGGGCTCGGGCAGGTGTTTGTCATCCTGTCATCAGTTACTCGACCGAGTTCATAGAGATTTGGTTTGCTAAGGGGCTTAAGCAAGGGGAGACCTCTTTAGATGAGGGTGAATTTGTGGAGGTGATCCACACGAGTTGTTCAACTTTTTTTGAATGGTGCAAAGACGGTGTCATCACAGATGCAAAAACTCTCACTGGCGCCCTTTGGCTGCAAAATTGGCTGAACGGCTCTTGGCCTCTGAAATGGCAAGAGTAAGCTAAATTACGCGGACTTGGGCATCCAACTACACCGACTACCCCACACCGTTTAGAAAATAGTTTAAACATTGGTATTGACCTGAACCAAGTCGTTCTGCATAATCATTTCATGAAAGTTTTAAATCTACAGTGCCACTTCAAACACGATTTTGAAGGTTGGTTCGGCTCAGAAGCTGATTTCCAGAATCAATTGTCCAAGGAGATGATTGAGTGCCCCATTTGCGCCAGTCGTGAGATTACGAAGATGTTATCCGCACCTCGCTTGAATCTAGGCGCCAGTGCACCTCAAAGCGAGTCAGATCCTGAGAGTCAAAACAAAGTTACAACTCCGACACTGCCAGGGCAGGAGCACCCCGTTGCACTAAAAAATGCAGAGCAAAACTTAGCGGGTAACAGCCTTGGCCCATCAAACGTGGACTTCGCAAATTTAGACTCCAAGCAACTTCAAAAAGCGTGGCTTCAAATGGTCCAACACGTCATTGCCAACACGGAGGATGTAGGAACGCAATTTGTCTCTGAGGCACGCAAAATGCATTACGGAGAGACCCAGGAGCGAAGTATCCGAGGACAGGCGACGGCCGATGAAACCCAGGAACTCTTAGAGGAGGGCCTATCCGTGTTGCCACTGCCGATACCCTCTGCCATCAAGGGCACCATTCAGTAAAAATACTATTAGAGCGTAAGATGAGCAGTGCTGTTGCACGAGCTCAACTTCGCATCAACTTGTCCACTGATCCTTCAGTCCCGTTATCTTATTAAAGACTGGGTTTGTTTTGCTGTGATCAACACGATCAGCAACAAAATAGCCGTGTCGCTCAAACTGGAAGCGCTCATCGGGTGCGCTGGTGATGAGGCTGGGTTCGGCGTAAGCTGTGATGACTTTTAAGCTGTTGGGGTTTAACGTTGTGATCGGGTCTCGTCCGCCTGCGTCGGGTTGTGCTTCAGTGAATAAGCGGTCATACAAGCGGACTTCAATACTTGCCGCCTCTTGAACCCCAACCCAAGTTATAACGCCCTTTACTTTGACTGAATCCGAACCAGGAGTTCCGCTCTTGGTGTCTGGGATTAGGCGCGCTAAAACTTCAACAACCTCGCCGCTCGCGTTCTTATGGGCGCCAGTGCACTCTATAACGTAGCCGTATTTGAGGCGTACTTTGTTGCCGGGGAAGAGCCTAAAAAATCCTTTTGCGGGAATCTCTTGGTAATCTGCTCGCTCAATCCAGACTTGCGATCCGAGATTGAAATGCCTCAGTCCGCGCTCTGGTAGGTGCGGGTGAACAGGTGCTTTGCAGGGCTCTAAATGTCCAGCCCCCATAAGCTCATCCCAATTGGTGATAGTAAGGCGCAGTGGATCTAACACCACACTGGCCCGGGACGCTTTGGGGTCCAGATCATCTCTTAGCGCTATCTCAAGTGTGCTGTAGTCAATCCAACTATCTGACTTACTCACACCAATGCGCTCAGCAAAGAGCCTAAGACTCTCGGGCGTGTACCCCCGGCGACGCAGGCCCACAATGGTTGGCATGCGAGGATCATCCCAGCCTGTGACGTAATGTTCTTCAATGAGCTGTCTGAGTTTTCTTTTAGAGGTCAAGACATAAGTTAAATTTAACCGTGCAAATTCGTATTGACGCGGCGGCGGGGATTGAAGCATCTTGCCCTGCGTTAAACGCTCAAGTAACCAATCGTAAAAAGGCCTTTGATCCTCAAATTCCAACGTACAAATGCTGTGCGTGATTTGCTCGAGCGCATCTTCAATGGGGTGAGCAAAGGTGTACATGGGGTAAATGCACCATTTGTCGCCCGTGTGATGGTGGGTGGCGTGACGGATTCTGTAAATCGCAGGATCTCGCATATTGATGTTGGGGTGCGCCATATCTATCTTTGCTCTCAGGACTGCGCTTGCGTCACTGAGCTTGCCGTCCCGCATCTCTTGAAAACGCTTGAGGTTATCTTGTACGCTGCGCGACCTAAAGGGGCTGTCGGTTCCGGGGCGACTAAAGTCACCCCTGTTGTCTTTGATCTCTTGAGCACTTTGCTCGTCCACATAGGCGTTGCCTGACTCAATGAGTATCACTGCAGCCTTGTACATGTATTCAAAATAATCACTGGCCTGATACAGATGATTGGTGTTGTCGAATTGCCAATCAAATCCAAGCCACTGCACGGCGTCAAGAATGGAGTTGACGTATTCAGTATCTTCTTTTTCAGGATTCGTGTCATCAAAGCGCATGTGGCATACGCCGCCGTACTCCTTGGCAAGACCAAAATTGATACAAATGCTCTTTGCATGTCCAATGTGTAGATAGCCATTGGGCTCAGGTGGAAAGCGCAGTCTCACCCTTGCAGTGTCGGGTGCGCCGCGGTTGTGATGGTCTGCGTCTCCGGGGGTTCCCCCCCAATGCCTTGTGGCATAGGTGCCCGCTGACAAATCATGTTCAATGATTTGCCGCAGAAAATTACTGGGCTTTGTGGACTGATTTTGATCTTTGGATGGAGATGAGCTATTGGTCATAAAGAAGATTTTAACTCTCCCCCTACAGGGGTCTTTTTTTGAGACAATAAGCTTGAATGTTTAAGACGCTCGAACCCATACGTTCGCGGCGTTTGTTTGGTTTATTGTTCACAATTTTAGAGGCGTACCCTATGTCAACCCAATCCACATCAACCTCACTAAGCCTTGCCCAGGCCAACTCCATCATCGCTCAAGCACTGGCTGCATCCAAGAAGTCAGGCTTTAAGCCCATGGCCGTAGTCGTTTTAGACGCACACGGCAACGTGCGCAGCGCTCAGCGTGAGGACGGAGCGAGCATGTTTCGCATCGATATTGCAACGGGTAAAGCCTGGGGATCGGTCGCAATGAGCGCCTCCAGTCGAACCTTAGCGGAGCGTGCCAAAGACAATCCCAATTTTTTCGTCACACTAGCCTCCACAGCCCACGGTAAATTCTTACCCCAAACGGGTGCAGTGCTAATTAAGGACGCGGCGGGGGAGATTTTGGGCGCTGTGGGCGCCTCCGGTGGAACCGGCGATGAGGATGAGGAGATCTGCATAGCAGGCGTGCTCGCAGCAGGGTTTAAACATTAAGAGTTTGATCATAAACTCACAGGCTCTAACCAAGTGCCCTGTGAGTTAACCCGGTTTTGCCATCTAAGGAGTCTTTGTGGATATTGTCTTATTGATTAAAGCAGCTGTCATGGGCATTGTTGAAGGCCTGACGGAGTTTTTGCCAATCTCCTCAACTGGGCATTTGATTTTGGTAGGTTCTTTGATCGAATTTGATGACGCAAAGGCAAAGGTTTTCGACATCGCCATACAAACGGGTGCGATTTTGGCTGTTGTGATTGTGTTTTGGGCCAAGATATCTTCTACTGTTTTAGCCTTGCCCACTCAAAGACTAGCTCGGCGTTTTGCGGTCAATGTATTGATAGCGTTCTTACCCGCAGTTGTTTTAGGGCTTGTGTTGGGGCACACCATTAAACAGTACCTCTTTACGCCGCAGGTGGTTGCAAGCACTTTTATATTAGGTGGCATGATTATTTTGTGGGTTGAGGGGTGGGGCAGACAGCGACCTGAGAACGAACATCCCAACGACAAAGCAAGAATCTTAAACGTCGAAACAATGGCTCCAGTGGATGCCCTGAAGGTTGGGCTGGCCCAGTGTTTGGCCATGATTCCGGGTACCTCCCGCTCGGGTGCAACCATCATAGGTGGAATGCTCTTTGGCTTGTCACGCAAAGTAGCCACTGATTTCTCTTTTTACTTGGCCATTCCCACTTTGATTGGTGCGGGAGCCTATAGTTTGTTTAAAGAGCGGGCGCTCCTAAGCATGAGCGATGCTCCTCTCTTTGCGGTGGGGACGGTGATGTCCTTTATCAGCGCTTGGATTTGTGTACGCTGGTTACTTAAATATATATCCACACACAGCTTTGTTGTGTTTGCTTGGTACCGCATTGCATTTGGGTTACTGGTCTTACTCAGCTCTTATGCGGGATGGGTGAACTGGGCCGATGGGGTATAAACCCAAAGCGCTTCGCAATCAAGAGACTTACCTGGGCTTGACTTTAAACTAATTTCTTAAGCGCGTACAGCGCATCAAGGGCCTCTCGTGGGCTCATCGCATCAGGGTCTAATGACTCGAGCTTGATTTGTAAGGGACTGGGACCGTCCTCAATGGGCTCTGGAGCAACAGTGAACAAATCAACTTGCTGTTGATTGTTTTGGGCCTGGGTTTCAAGGGCTAAAAGCGTTTGTTTCGCATGGTTAACGACGGGTGTGGGCATGCCGGCTAGGCGTGCCACTTGAATTCCGTAACTGCGACTTGCCGGTCCGCTTTTAATTTCATGTAAGAAGACAATATCACGCCCACTCTCCGCGGCGCTCACATGGACGTTGACAGCGTTTTTGTGTTTGGCAGGAAACTCGGTCAGCTCAAAGTAGTGCGTTGCAAAAAGTGCAAATGACTGAGATTTGTCGTGCAGGTGAGTTGCGATTGCACTGGCCAAAGCCAGTCCGTCAAAGGTAGAGGTCCCCCGGCCAATCTCATCCATTAAAACCAAACTTTGCGCCGTCGCTCGGTTTAATATTTGAGCGCCCTCGGTCATCTCCAGCATAAATGTAGACTGAGCGTTGGCTAAATCATCTGAGGATCCGATGCGGGTGTAAATAGCATCAATGGGCCCTAAGCGGCAAAGGGATGCAGGCACATAAGATCCCATACTGGCTAAGATAACGATCAATGCAACTTGGCGCATGTAAGTTGATTTACCGCCCATATTGGGGCCGGTGATGACTTGCATACGACACGTCGCTCCAAGCTCTGTGTGGTTGGCAATAAAACTGATCCCACTCTCTTGTAAGCGAGCCTGCACAACGGGGTGTCTGCCGCTCTCAATATGAATGCCTGGAACATTTGTGAATTCGGGCGCACACCAGTCAAGCGTTAAAGCGCGCTCCGTAAGAGCGCACAAAGCGTCAAGGGTCGCTAAAGCGTTAGCGAGAGTGCTGAGTTCATTGATGAACTGAGTCAGGTTTTGAATGAGTGATTCGTAAAGAAGTTTCTCCCTTGCAAGTGCTCGGTCTTGGGCAGATAACGCCTTATCCTCAAAAGCTTTGAGCTCTGGGGTGATGAAGCGCTCTGCGTTCTTAAGCGTTTGTCTTCGCCTGTAGTCATCAGGTACCTTATCAACTTGACCCTGAGTGACTTCGATAAAAAAGCCGTGAACTTTGTTAAATTGCACCCTTAAATTGGCAATACCTGTGCGAGTGCGCTCACGTGATTCAAGATCAAGTAAGAAGGCATCACAATTATTTTGTATAGCTCGAAGCTCATCGAGTTCTGAGTCGTAGCCGTCGTTGATCACTCCGCCGTCGCGAATCAGCGCCTGAGGCTCGGGCAGTATTGCAGACTCTATGAGTTCGCGGCATTTGGGGTTCATCACCAAGTTGGAGCTAATCTGGTTAAGCCAGGGTGAGTGGATGGTCGTCTGCGTGCCCGACTCGGTCCCAGTGCCCTTGTTCGAATCATTTTTCAAACCCTGAACGGGGAGTAGTTGAGAGACCTCAAAAGCCTTAGCAATTCCTCTTGCGAGCGTGATGAGCTCTCTTGGGCGAACCTGGCCCAAGGCGATGCGCGCTGTGATCCGTTGAATGTCTCCGCTACCTTTTAGAGTACTTCGAATCATCTTCCACGCACCGTCTGCGTGTTCGCCTTTGAGCGTTGCTATCGCTGTAAGTCTGTCCTTCGCGACTGAGCGGTCTCTGGGTAAGTTCAGAATCCAAGACTTCAACTCCCTTGAGCCCATGCCGGTCATGCAAGTGTCTAGGAGTGAGAATAGGGTTGGCTTATCCTCGCCCTTTAACGTTTGAATCAGCTCTAAATTGCGTCGCGTCGTGATGGGCAGGTCTATGACTTTGTCATCGCGCTCGACGATCAGATTTTGAATGTGCGTGAGTGAAGTGCCTTGGGTATGCTCAGCAAATGTGAGCAGCGCAGCGCTGGCGGCGTGAGCGCTTTCCAGGTCCTGTGCGTGCCAAGGCTCTAAGCTTGATGAACCCAGGAGTTGGATGAGTTTTTTTGCACCCAATGATGAGTCAAATTGCCAATCCCCTCTTGGAGTCATGGTGCAGTTGAGTCCAGCGAGTTGTAAACTCGACTGCACTTGCTTTAAAAGGCTGGGTGTGAGTTCTTGGCTGTAAATCAGCTCACTGGGTGAGATCCGCTGCACCCAACTGGGTAACTCCTGTGCAGAGCACTGGGCGATGTGAATCTCACCCCGGGTGATCGAGAGCCAAGACAATCCGCACCCAGTTGCTGAGCCTGCCCGCTCTCCTGCGTGAATGCACAGAAGTATGGACTCACTTTTATCGCTCAGCAACTCACTATCTGTAAGCGTTCCAGGCGTGATCACCCGAACAACTCGTCGCTCAACGGGGCCTTTGTTGTTCACCTCGCCCACTTGCTCACAAATGGCCACGGACTCGCCAGCCTTGATCAGTCGCGCTAAGTAGCCCTCAACCGAGTGAAAGGGAACGCCCGCCATCACCACAGGTTGCCCCCCGGATTGGCCCCTTTGGGTGAGGGTAATGTCTAGCAGTTCCGCAGCCTTTTCTGCGTCTGCGTAAAACATCTCATAAAAGTCCCCCATCCTGTAAAAAACCAATGTGTTCGCAAACTCCGCCTTGATGGCTAAGTATTGAGCCATCATGGGGGTGTGTTGAGACGAGCCCGTTGATTTGCCTGTGCCCTTGGTGGGCACGGCTTCAAGAGCTGGGCTTACGGGGGGGGCTGGGGTGGAGGTCATGAATCAAGATTGGGGGTGTTTTAGTAAGGGGCTCAAAACCAACTCATTGATGCGTTTTTTTACTGATCGCCGCATTTAACAGGTTAGCTTCGTTTGTCCATCAACCAAGACTGAACAAAACGAGAGCACCTCCCTTTAGGCTGAAGGTTTATTCTCTTTTTCAGAGTGCAGCGTTAAAACAGATGGTCGCACAGTGGCCTTCTCAGAGGTACTTGCGAACTTGGAGAACCTTTGCAACAGCGGCACAAGTTGAGCGTAGACTTTGGGATTGCCAGCGAGACACTCCCTGTGCTCTAAGAATTTGGATTCGCCCGTAAAGTTGCCTATCAAGCCCCCAGCCTCTGTGACAAGGAGTGCACCTGCTGCCATATCCCATGGGTGCAGACCAGTCTCAAAGAAAGCATCCGTATAACCCGCTGCAACGTAAGCCAAGTCCAGCGCAGCAGCACCTGGGCGGCGGATCCCCGCAGTGCGTTGCATCACCTCAGACATCATTTGTAGGTAGGTGGGAAAGTCGTCGCCGGGCCTAAAAGGGAATCCAGTAGAGACCAAACACTCATTTAAACGAATGCGTTTACTCACTCTTAGACGTCGGTCGTTGACAAAAGCACCGCGCCCTTTGGTGGCTGTAAACAAGTCATTGCGGGTTGGGTCGTAAACAACAGCTTGCTCGATTTTGCCGTGACTGATGAGGGCAATGCTCACACAGTAAAAGGGAAATCCGTGAATAAAGTTGGTCGTGCCGTCTAGTGGATCAATGCACCATACATGTTCGGAGTTCGGGTTGCCGTGTGTAGTCCCTGATTCTTCAGCCAATATGCCGTGATCCGGATAAGCAGTCAGCAAGGTCTCTATGATCACCTGTTCACTGGCTTGATCAACTTCGGTAACAAAGTCATTTACCTGTTTTTGTGAAATACGAACAGACTCCACATCAAGAGCGGCTCTGTTGATGATGGCGCCTGCTGCGCGTGCAGCCTTAATGGCTACGTTAAGCATGGGGTGTAAGGTGGTGATCATAGATTTTGAGATGCGTTGCAACGAGACCACTTGTTAGGCTCTGGGTCTAGTCTCAACTGTTTGAACAGGTCCAGAGCATACTGCGCTTCATGCGGCAACTGACATCGTGAAGAACAAAAAACACACACTCGAACAATGCAAGTGGTGAGGGCAGAAAAGCTTTAAACCCTTATTTTACCCCCGCTCCAGTGACCCACGTGAAACACTCAGACTTGTTTTTGCAGCGGTACCAAATAAATGTCATCTACAAAGTTAATGACTTTGCTTTCTTTTTTGTCATCGACTGATCGATAATGGAACCTTTTTTAGTGTGCCCCTCAGTGATTCAAACCCGATTTATATTGATTGAAACCTCCCACGCCGGCAACGTTGGAGCAGTTGCCCGTGCAATCAAAGTGATGGGCTTTGGTGATTTGGTTCTGGTGCGACCCCGTTGGGCCAATGTGCTCAGACGAGAGGAGACAATTCAACGTGCAAGTGGTGCTCTGGATGTTCTTAACAATGCTCGCATCGTGGGCACCTTGGATGAGGCCTTGGAGGGGATGACCCACCTTTGCGCAACGGCTATGACAGCCCGAGATTTCGGTCCGCCAACGCTTACCCCCAGAACACACCTTGAGTCGTTTATTGAAGAAATTCGGACAACCGATGCTTTGGTCCGAGATGGGGACAACTCACCCCAGAATCCGCATGGTTCTCAGGCTGAAAGTGAAAGTAGAGCTAGCCCCAGCCCCAGCCCCAGCCCCAGCCTTATCATTAGGCCTGCTCAGCAAACTGGAGTTGCTTTCTTATTTGGCTCCGAACGCTTTGGTATGACCAATGAGGATGTCTACCGGTGCCACGTTGCGCTACAAATCCCGTCTAATCCCCAGTTTGGCTCTTTGAATATTGCAGCCGCAGTGCAGTTGATTGCCTATGAGTGGAGAATTTGTTTGGGAGGATTTGACGTACCTACTGCAGAGCAATCCAAAGCTGTTGACACCCTCGCCGACGCTGGTCAGATCGGCGGGCTGTTGTCGCACTGGCAAAGTGCATTGGAGGCGATCGGGTATCTAGACCCCGAGGCGCCCAAGAAACTCATGCCCCGGTTGAACCAATTTTTCAACAGGGCTCGCATGACAATTGAGGAGATTCATATCTTTCGCGGCGTAGCCAAAGCCATGATTCGGGCGTCTGGACAGTTAAACAGCCCACTTGAATCCAAACCAAAGACCGTTGGGCAAACGTTGGAACCAAAAGAAGATAGACTCTAAAGATGTTTAAGAGATTGAGATCCGATATCCAGTGCATTTTGGACCGAGACCCCGCGGCCAGGAGTTGGCTCGAGGTTTTGACCTGCTATCCCGGCGTTCACGCTCTCATCTTTCACCGTACTGCCCACCAACTTTGGAATCACAAGTTTTATTGGCTGGCTCGGTTCATCTCCAACATTTCGCGCTGGCTGACGGGTATTGAGATTCATCCTGCAGCGTTTATCGGAGAGCGCGTCTTCTTAGATCACGCAATGGGTTTGGTGATTGGGGAGACTGCAGTGGTAGGGGACGGTTGTACGATCTACCAAGGCGTTACATTGGGGGGAACCAGTCTCTATAAAAACACCAAACGCCACCCGACACTTGGTAAAGATGTGGTGGTAGGCGCTGGCGCCAAAGTGCTCGGCGGATTTGAGGTGGGTGACGGAGCCAAAATAGGCAGCAACGCTGTCGTGACCAAGCCTGTTCCCAAGGGCGCCACAGCTGTTGGTAATCCAGCTCGTATCATCGTTCAGGCGTCAGACGTTGTGCGCGAAGAGGTGGCCTCAAAAATGGGTTTCTCTGCCTACGGAGTGACCCAAAACGATGATCCCGTGAGTCAGGCCTTGCGCGGCCTGATTGACAACGCGCAGTCCCAGGAAGAGCAAATTGCTTTGCTGTGGGCTACGCTGCAAAAGCTCTCCGAGGGGTCCGCTGCACAGATGCCCAGTGGAGCGGCGAAGACAAGTCAATTTGAGTCTGAGCGACTCAATAAATTACTGGATTGATATGAGTTCATATTTCGCAGTAGACCTTGCCCACTTCTTAACCCTGGTTGATGCGGCAACGGCTCAATCCCCAAGTCCTTAATGATCTCAAAATGACATCACCTTTAAGCACCGGGACACATCTGGATGAGTCACATGTCACTGAGCTACTGACTCCCTCAGTCGTGGGCAAAACCCGCGGAGCCCTCTTAACCATTGCAGTGTTTGAAGCTGTAAAGGGGGTAGCGGCAATTGCGGCGAGTCTGGGACTCCTCTCACTTGCTCACAAAGACGTGAGGAGAATAGCCTACGCTTTGATTGGACATTTTCACCTAGATCCTGAGGCTCATTATCCCCAACTCCTCATTGAAACTGCCAATTGGATCGCCACCTCTAACGTTTATTCCATCCTTGCTGTTGCCGTCTTGTACGCTGTCATCCGTTTGGTAGAGGCTTACGGGCTTTGGAAAGACAGGGCCTGGGCGGAGTGGTTGGCAGCATTGTCGGGCTCTTTGTACCTGCCCCTGGAGGTAAATCACTTGATTGCCCACACAACCACCATCAACGCGTGTGTTTTGATCGGCAATTTGGCAGTAGTGATTTTCATGGTCTTTCGTCTCAAAAAGCGCAGGCATGAGGCTGAGTTTGAGTCGACGACACCTTAGGAATGAGGTAGGAGCACAGAATCCGTTTCTAAGCCTTTTTCCCTGCTCTTGGCACTTAAGTATGAGGCAGATATCAGCCTTGAATTGCTTGCGAATAGGCCCCAATTTGATATAAATGATGAAGTCATTAGATACTGTGTTATGAAAACGACCCTTTTGTACTCACAAAATTGCTCAGTTTTCAAAAAAGATACTCCAAATGCGCTATAGTTACGGCAACACTAGTCGGGGCAACTTATGGCAAAAGAAGATTTAGAACTCAGAAATAGACTTGAAGAGCAAAGACGCAGATCACAGATCATCCGTGAACAAGCTCAGCGCAGTTCAGAAGAGCCATTAGCAGTTGAGCCCAAACGCTCTAATTCCGACAGTAATAATTTAATGATCGGCGAAGGTGTTACCTTCAGCGGGTCCATCACTGTCCCTGGTATGGCCATCATCAATGGCAAGGTAAGCGGTGAAGTTACAACCGATTCCTTACAAATTGGTAAAACAGGTCACATCACCGGTAAGGTGAAGGCCAAAGAAATTGACGTTCAAGGCGAATTGCACGAGGACGTCACTTGTGAGAACCACATCATCATTCACTCCTCAGGCGTTGTCAGCGGTAAGTTGGACTACTCCGAGTTGGAGATTGAGCGCGGGGGCCAGTTCCGCGGCAACATGAACCAACGCAATAACTAATCAGCGTTGGGTTTAGCCGGTTATTTCCCGGCAATCTATTGTTTATTTTTTGATGGCACTTTTAGGACGGAAGGCTTTGCATATGCTTTCCACTGTCTCAATATAGGGCCCGCCAATTAAATCAATGCAGTAGGGTACTGCTGCAAATATCCCGTGAGCGATCACCTCTCCTTGGGGACCTTTTAGTCCGGTTAATGTTTCTTCAATGGACTTGGGTTGCCCGGGTAGGTTGATGATTAAACTCTTATCCCTGATCACAGCTGTTTGCCTTGACAAAATCGCAGTGGGAACAAAGTTCAAGCTAATCTGGCGCATTTGCTCACCAAAACCAGGCATGACTTTGTGAGCAACTGCCAGTGTCGCCTCTGGTGTTACATCCCTGGGAGAGGGACCAGTCCCCCCTGTTGTTAAGATCAGTGAGCAACCGCGCTGCACTAGTTCAATCAAATTGCGTTCGATGAGCGCTTGCTCATCAGCGATTAAGCGACTCTCAAATTCAACCGGGTTGAGTAATGCCTTTTGAAGCCACTGCGTGAGTGCAGGCAACCCCTTGTCTTCATAGATGCCAGAGCTTGCTCGGTCGCTGATAGAGACTAAACCAATTTTGACGGCGTCATATTTTGCATCGGCGGTATTCATCTCAATCCTTTAAAGGCTCTTCGCTGTCGCTGGAATCATCCGTTTCAAGATGCTCTTTGATCATTTGAAACAACTCCCTGTAGGCTTTGCTTTGTCTTGGTGCGAGCCCTTTAGAGATGTCACTGGGTTGGGTTTTGTTATCACGTCTGGCCTGTCTGATAAGGGCTCTGAGCTCTTGTAAGTCGCAGCTCGCATGAGCCAAGTGCCAAGACTCAAGTGCCTCGTCCTCTTTAAACAAGCGCTCACGCCAAGCCTCAGCCAGGTGGAGCATTTGAGTCTCATGCGCGCTACCTGATTGTTGTTCCGCTAAGCTGGCTCTGAGGGCTTGGACATCGTCCTCATCCAGTTTACGCATGAGCTTACCCACATACTGGAGTTGTCGTCTTTTGCCCTCAAAATTGGTGATCTTCTTAGCTTGTTCGACGGCGTCAATTAGGCTGTCAGGTAGGTGCCCGGCTGCGCTGAGCTTTTCGACTAGATCTTGCCTAAGAATAAGCAGAGACTCTCCTAGATCTTGGAGCTCCGAGCTTTCACGTTTCAGGTCGGTTTTGCTCAGTGAGTCCGTACCCTTTAATTCCCGCTTCAGCTCCAAGTCCAACTCACTGCCCTCGGCCACAAATTGGCCTCTGACGAAATAACCTTTTTTCAGTTTCTTAGCCATGAATATCTGTCTTTTTTTAGGGGGTTCAATGTACCCTAGTATCATATATCCCCAATGAGCGACAATAGTGCTTGGACTGCCAAAGTCTTGACAATCTTGTATCTGCTCGAATTGCTACAGCCACGCCGTTATTGACGACTTTTCGTACTCCCTACCCACTATGCCCTCTTTGTCTCATCATTCATCTACTTTGACAACCTCTCCCTCTCACTCTGAACAGTCCCATCAACCAGGCGGGTTTAGTCATACCCGCGAGCAGTTTGAGGAGTTGGTGAATAAGGCCCTTGCGCATGCCAAAAAATTGGGCGCAACTGACGCTGCTGCTGAGGCCTCTGAGGGATGTGGTTTGAGCGTCTCTGTGCGTAAAGGCGAGTTAGAGAATGTGGAGCGTAACAGGGATAAGTCTTTGGGCGTAACGGTTTATGTAGGCAAGAGAAGGGGTAACGCCAGCACCTCAGACTACTCGGACGCGGCTATACAGCGCACTGTTCAAGCAGCTTACGATATCGCAAAATTTACTGCAGAAGATCCCGTTGCGGGTCTCCCAGAGGCTGAGTACATATCAACACATCACCGCAATTTAGATTTATTTCACCCCTGGGCGATCGATAGTTCAGGGGCGCTCGAGCTGGCACTTGAGTGCGAGGCCGCCGCTTTTGAGACAAGCCCCCTCATCTCCAACAGTGAAGGAGCAGCAGTCTCTGCTCAGCAAAGTCACTTCTTTAGTGCCCACACCAACGGATTTAAGGGCGGCTACGCGAGCTCAAGGCATAGCCTGTCAGTTGCACCGATTGCAGGTGAGGGCGATGAAATGCAAAGGGATTCTTGGTACAGCTCCATGCGTTCAGCCAAGGACTTGGCTTCAGCGCATAGTGTGGGGCGCTACGCCGCAGAGCGCGCGCTCAGTCGCATGCACGCTAGAAAAATCCCCACCACCAGTTGCCCCGTGCTCTTTGAGGCTCCCTTAGCAGCGGGTTTGTTGGGCCACCTCATACAAGCGATCAGTGGTGGTGCTTTGTACAGAAAGAGTAGTTTTTTGATGGACTCCCTGGGTCAGCAAGTACTGCCTAATCACATCAATGTATACGAGGACCCATTTGTTATGCGCGGCAAGGGAAGTTCTCCCTTTGATGATGAGGGCGTTATCACCCAGGCACGACAGGTGATTGAGGACGGAAAGATTCAAGGCTATTTTTTGAGCACTTATTCAGCCCGCAAACTGGGCATGAAGACCACCGGCAACGCTGGGGGTTCACACAATTTGACGCTCAGCTCTAAACTAACCCAACCCAAAGACGACTTGGGCGAGATGCTCAAAAAACTAGGCACAGGCCTTTTTGTGATCGAGCTCATGGGGCAAGGTGTTAATTCGGTAACCGGAGACTACTCCAGGGGTGCGAGTGGATTTTGGGTGGAAAAGGGAGAAATTGCTTTCCCGGTACAAGAGATAACGATTGCGGGTAATTTGCTAGATATGTACAAGGGTATCGTCGCCGTAGGGGCTGATGCCTATAACTACGGAGCCAAAACGATTGGCTCCGTGCTGATCAACAAAATGAAGATCGCTGGCTCGGCTTGAGCTGCGGATTGCTTTAACTAAGTGCAGCCTTTACCGCTGCGCTGACAAGCCCCATATCTGCCTTTCCCGTAAAGCGCGATTTAGCCGCGCCCATGACTTTACCCATATCACCCGCGCCGCTTGCGCCCAGCTCTGTTACCAAGGCTTTTACAGCGCTTGTGATCTCCTCAGCACTCAAACGCTGTGGGAGGTAAGCCTCTAAGATCCCCATCTCTAGTGTTTCTTGATCAGCCAAGTCTTGACGCCCAGCGCTCGTGTAAGCTGCAACTGAGTCTTTGCGCTGTTTGATCAGTTTGTCAACAATTGCAATCACTGCAGCGTCGTCCAAAGTAATTCGCTCATCGACCTCACGCTGCTTGATAGCAGCTTGTAACAGTCGGATTGTTCCCAACTTTTGGGTCTCTTTGGCTCGCATGGCGTTTTTCATGTCTTCTGTGATTTGATCTTTTAAGCTCATCAGTACTCCGAAATAAACGGTTTAATGGTTGAATGGGGGAAACTCGTCTGTACAAGTAAAAAAGGCCCGCTCGGGATTTTCCCGTGCGAGCCCTTGTGCTCTAAGCTACTTGTTCAGCGGGTGTATTAATACATCTTCTTAGGCAATTGCATACTGCGCACGCGCTTGTAATGGCGTTTAACAGCAGCTGCCTTCTTACGCTTACGCTCAGCAGTTGGCTTTTCATAAAACTCACGAGCTCTTAGTTCTGTCAACAAACCTAATTTCTCAATGGTTCGTTTGAAACGACGTAGTGCAACGTCAAAGGGCTCGTTCTCTTTTAATCGAATTGTTGTCATTAACGGTTTTTTTTCAAATTGTGCAAATCACTTTTTCAAGGAAGATCGAAGAGCCTCGAATCAATGACTGCGATTGATACCCCAACTACTTGTTTGCGGCCGTTGGGAAGTTAGCCAAATAATCTATAAATTATAACCCCAATGGGTGTTTTGTCCACTGAGTCCGCCTCAAACCTGTGCCGACTGGACTAATTGTTTAGCTGAGGGAGGCTTTGGCCACAGGCAAAGCCGCTAGACCAGGCCCATTGAAAGTTATAACCACCTAGCCATCCGGTGATGTCCACTACCTCTCCAATAAAGTAAAGCCCAGGCTGGGTAGACTCCATTGTCTTTTGAGATAGTACTTTGGTATCAACTCCTCCAGCTGTGACCTCCGCTTTCTTGTATCCTTCTGTCCCTGCGGGTTGAATTTCCCAGTGCTGCAGGTTTTGCGCAAGTTCGCCCAGCGCTTGATCTGTAATTTGATTGATGGGGTTGGTAAGTGTTGTTTTTTGATCAATCCAGGCTTGAGCCAGACGGTTGGGAAGCAAGCCCGATAACTCATTGATGAGGAGCTTGCGGGAGGTCTTTTTGGTTTGCAAGAGAGTATCTTGCAAATCGAGTTCAGGATTTAAATTGATATCGATGGTGTTGGATGGATTCCAGTAACTCGATATTTGAAGCACTGCAGGCCCAGATAGGCCTTTATGGGTGAAGAGCAGATCCTCTGCAAATTCAATGCGTGACTTCTTTTTTCCCGTACCAATCATCACCGGCAAAGACAGTCCACTTAAGTGCGCATAAGGAGCCCAAGTGTTCGCTTGAAAGGTGAGGGGTACGAGCGCAGGGCGAGTAGGTACAACGGGTAGATTAAATTGCTTAGCGATTGAATATCCGAAATCACTGGCGCCAATTTGTGGAATGGATAATCCCCCTGTAGCAACCACCAGGGATCGGCATTTAACCAACGCCTTATCAGTTGTGACGCTGTAGAACCCGCGTGCATTGATGCTTGAGTCAGCCGTGTTGTGCAATTTGTTTTCGCAGTACTCGATACGGATAACTTTGCAGGGATTGCGAATTTCGGTTGAGCCGACTGGGCTGGTTTTGCATTCGCTTAGCAACACATCAATAATGTCTTGTGCAGAGCGGTCACAAAAGAGTTGTCCTTTGTGTTTTTCATGAAAAGGAACTTTGTAGCGTTTGACCAATTCTAAAAAATCATGGGGTGTGTACTTGGATAATGCACTTCTGCAAAACTGGGGATTCTCACCTAGAAAATATTTGTGCGGAGTTTGTGGATCAATGTTGATGTTCGTAAAGTTACACCTCCCACCGCCTGAGATACGAATTTTCTCCGCTAATTTTTCGCTGTGATCAATCAGTAGAACCTTTAATCCGCGGGAGGCGCTGACCCCTGCGCAAAAGAGCCCCGCAGCACCTCCCCCCAAAATGACTGCGTCAAACGTGTTCGGATCATTGCGGTCTAAGGGTTGCATGAAAGAGAGTTTGTATTTATTTGATTGAGTCTTTTTGCGCTAAAAAAGACTCAATGACCAGTGCGAGCGACTCAGGTTGATCGTGGTGCAGCATATGTCCGCATTCAGCAAGTTGATGATGAGTGATATTTGAAACTTCTTTCATCCGGTCGTAAAACTCCTCTAATTTGTAATGCTCGCTAAACCATTTTTTTAAGCTGTCCTCCTCCCCGGTCACACAAAGCACGGGTGCGGTGATTCTTTTGTGAACCTCCCGAGCCTCATCGACTCGGTATAAATTGGCGCTGCTGATCTTGTGAGCAGCCGCGCCCTGTATGTGCCACAGACCTTGTGCGTCTGGTTGAGCCCATTGCGTCGCAAGCCACTGGGCTTTATCAATAGTGATTCTCGGATTTGTTTTGATCAATCGCTGTGCAACCGCCTCACTGCTGGAGTAGGGCTGCAAAGTAATCTCACCTTTGTGGTATTTTTTCAGTTCATCCAACCATTTCGCGTAACGAGTGGGCGCCTGTGAAGGACGAGAGCTGGGCATGCCAAATCCTTCCAGGTTAATGAGCTTAGCTATCCTCTCAGCTCGAATGCCTGCATACAACATGCAGATATTCCCGCCCATGCTGTGTCCCAGTAAGTCGATGGTTTGATCCGGGAAATAATGGTCAATTAAGAATTCAAGATCGCCCAAATAGTCCGCGAAATAGAAATGGTCCTGAGACTCAGCGCTTTGCAAACGATTTTTGGTGAATCCAAAACCTCGCCAATCCGGAGCAAGAATCAGCCTTTCACCCTTGAGCGAATCGACCAAAAATTGGAACGATGCACCCACGTCCATCCAGCCGTGGAGTAACACCAGGGGCTTGTTTGTGTAGGTTTTTGACGGATCCCCCCACACACGCACATGGTAGTCGTGACCCCGAATGGGAATGAATTCATTTGCAGAGATCTTGATTGGCTGATACATGGGCTAACTTATTGAATAAGTGGGAGTAAGGGCGTTTTAATGAAGGTCTTAGAGGTTAACAGTCTTTGGGTTATTTTCGCATTGAATACATTTCAGTCTGGGACCGCTGAGTAATAGGTTATCTATTTAATGCAAGCCAGGCACGCCCCAGCAATGTATTAACCCCACAAGGTGTTGCGTAGATGTAATTTTTAAGTGCTAAGCTTCGTCATCGTTTTCCCTTTGCACGGCAATACAAAGCGATTAATCACTGCGACTTTGACGCCCCTTAATCCGCCTTAATCCGCCTTTATCCACCTTAATCCCCCTTATCCCCCCCCTAAATCTCATTGACGCCCTTAGCGCCTAATTGCATGAGAAACAATCTAGAATTGCTCGGTTGTTCTTTTGTCCTACCTCTTACTCTCGTACCCTAAACTCTGACATCGCACCAAACACTATGACAAACTTGAAATTTACCTCCGTTCAGCTCGGCAACAGTGAGCTACGCGTTCCCCCCATTTGTCTGGGAACGATGACCTTTGGTGAGCAAGTCAGTGAAAAGGACGCTCACGCGATCATGGATTTATCGCTGGAGCGCGGAATTAATTTCTTTGATACAGCTGAGATTTACTCTGTTCCCACCGCAGAGGCTACCTTTGGATCGACAGAGACCATTATTGGTAATTGGTTTGCCAAGGACAAGGGACGACGTTCCAAGATCACACTAGCCAGCAAAGTGGCTGGCTCTGCTAGAGGAATGCCCTGGGTGCGTAAGGGTACGGGTATGACGGCTCAAGATATATTTAGTTCCTGTGAAGGGAGTCTGCGTCGGTTGCAAACGGACGTGATCGATTTGTATCAAATCCATTGGCCTGAGCGGCACGTCCCAGCGTTTGGTGCTATGTACTATGACCCCAAATTAGAGACCAGTGCAACCAGCATTCACGAGCAACTCGAGGCTTTAGGCGCGCTTGTCAAACAAGGCAAGATTCGCTACATAGGCCTGTCAAACGAAACCCCTTACGGAGTGCACGAGTTTGTACGCTTAGCTCAAATGCACAATCTGCCCCAAGTGGTGAGTGTTCAAAATCCTTACTGCTTAATCAATAGAACAGTTGAGAATGCATTGGATGAGACTTTGCACCGCTTGAATGTGGCCCTACTGGCTTACTCACCCCTTGGATTTGGACTCTTAACGGGTAAATATGATGCGAGTGGAACCGTAGGAGCCGCTGCACCCAAGGAGGGACGCATTGCCAAATACGAATCTGTTCGTAAACAGCGCTGGGGCCGCCAAGAGGCGTTAGATGTGTCTCGCCTGTACAACCAACTTGCGTTAGACAACGGCATGACGCCGACTCAGATGGCACTTGCTTTTTGCTACACCCAGTGGCGTGTTCAAAGCACCATCATTGGTGTGACAAGTACTCAGCAACTTGATGAGAACTTACAAGCATTTGGTACAACGCTCAGCCCCGAACTGCTCGCTAAGATCGACCATATTCGTTGGCTCCACCGCGATCCCGCTGTATAAGCCGTCCAACTGTGGATCACTTTATGAATCAATATTGGACAGTGTTAACTTACGCCTTGGCTTGGACCGTATTTGCATACCTATGCGGATCGGTCTCATTTGCTGTGGTTGTCAGTCGAGTGGTGGGTTTGAAAGATCCTCGGACTTTTGGTAGTCACAACCCCGGGGCAACAAACGTGCTGCGAACGGGTAACAAGCTCGCAGCTCTTGCAACCTTGGTGCTAGATGGGTTCAAAGGCTGGGTGCCGCTTGTGATCGCAAAAGCCTACGTGCTGCAAAACCCTGTGTACGACCTCTCAAGCATGGGCTTAGATACCGATACAGTATTTGCGACAAGCTTTGCAACTTGGTTGATTGCTGGTGTTGCGATCAGCGCTTTTGCCGGCCATCTTTGGCCCGTGTTCTTTGGGTTCAAAGGAGGAAAGGGGGTGGCAACGGCGGCTGGATTGTTGCTGGGCATGCAACCCATGCTCGGTCTTTGCGTGTTATTGACTTGGATTGCTGTCGCCGCTCTCACGCGTTACTCCTCACTTTCTGCGCTCATCAGCGCAGCTCTAGCACCTGTGTACTTGGTCCTAGGCGCAATGTTCTTATGGACCGATGAACAGGGACAAATGAGCACCAATCCTTGGCCACTTGCTCTTGCTGCGGCACTCATGGCTGTGCTGCTTATTTACAGGCATAAAGAAAACATTGCCCGACTTTTGGCTGGCGAGGAGGGCAAGATTTTTAGTAAAAAAACTGCAAGTCATTGAGCCATTAACGTATCTTGCCCGCCACGTCGGGTGCGTTAGTTCTTATGCATTAGTCTCTAAAATTATCAAAACTCAAGGGCAAATCGCTTAGATCTTTTTTGATGAGGGCCATTGCACTTTGAAGATCATCCCGCTTAGCGCCCGTAACCCTGACAGCATCGCCTTGTATGGCAGCTTGCACTTTGAGCTTACTATCTTTGATCAAGCGTTGAAGTTTTTTGGCATCGTCCCCGGCAATCCCTTTTTTGACTTTAACCAAGACTTTGACCTTGTCACCGCCGATTTTTTGAATCTCTTGTTTGTCAAGGAAACGCACATCTACACCACGCTTGGTGAGTTTGCTTTGTAATATGTCCTCAATTTGGGTAATTTGGAAAGCAGAGTCACCAAAAACGGTGATTTCACTGTCCTTGAGTTCAACGGCGGCGCTGGTACCTTTGAAGTCAAAACGGGTGCCAATTTCTTTGGCCGAATTTTCGACCGCATTCTTAACTTCTACTAAATTAGCTTCGCAAACAGCATCAAAAGAAGGCATAAAAAAAGTCCTTTGTGAGAATGCGACAATTCTGCCATGATTGTCGAACAAAACATTTCCCTCAAATCTTACAACACCTTTGGTATTGAGGCCAAAGCCCTGAGTCTTGTGCGCATCAAATCCGAGGCGGATATTGACTCTATTTTGCAAGACCCACTGCTCAAGAGCTACCCAAAATTCATTTTGGGAGGGGGCAGCAACATCGTGATTACCGCGGATGTGAAGCCCTTAGTCCTCAAAATGGAGATGATGGGTAAGCGCTTGGTGAGTGAGGATGCTAAGGCTTGGATCGTCGAAGCGGATGCAGGGGAGAACTGGCATGAATTCGTTCAGTGGACGCTTGAGAACGGCTGGCCAGGGTTGGAGAACATGGCCCTAATCCCTGGGTTGGTAGGATCTTGCCCTGTGCAAAATATTGGCGCTTACGGCGTTGAGTTACAAGACCGGTTCGAATCTTTGGACGCAATTCATTTGGAAACGGGAGAGAGGATGTGCCTGGAGGCCATTCACTGCGGTTTTGGGTACAGAGACTCCGTTTTCAAGCACGGCCCTGGACAGCGGGTAGGAGCCTCTTCAAGCATTGGGCTTGCTGGGCGCGCGATCATCACTCGCGTTAGGTTTCGATTGCCAAAGCAGTGGCGCGCAGAGCTGGGTTACGCTGATTTGCACAAACGAGTGATTGAGACTGGAGTTAATCAACCCACGCCTATGCAAATTTTTGATTGGGTTTGCTCTATACGAAGGGCCAAGCTTCCCCAGCCGGAAGTGATTGGTAACGCCGGTAGTTTCTTTAAAAATCCGACTGTCAGTGCTGATCAGTGTGCAGATATTATTGCGCGTGAACCCAAACTTGTTCACTACCAACTGAGCAACGGAGAATTTAAACTTGCCGCTGCTTGGCTGATCGATGCTTGTGGATGGAGGGGGAAAACGGTCGGGCATGCAGGTGTTTACGAAAAGCAAGCCCTAGTATTGGTCAACAAAGGCGGACCTGCTAGGCCCTGCACAGGAGGCGAGGTCGTGACCTTAGCTCAGGCCATTCAGACCAGCGTTTACGAGCGATTTGGAATTCGACTAGAGATCGAACCCGTTGTGGTCTGAGTCGTCCCTGTGGCCCTATACGGCGCTAAGTGCAAGGGGTATGCTGAGCATGCCCAGCAGAACTGAGAGAGTGACAAGTCCCGCTACATAGGGGCCGTTATAGCCCATGCGAGAGGCTAAAACATAGCAGCTTGATGCGGTTGGGAGTGCTGAGAAGGTCACCAGAATTTGAGCCTCAGTGCTTGAGAACGACACAAAGTGCAGCAGCAAGATGCACAAAACAGGTGAGAGGATGTGTCGGATAGATAAGAGGGAGACGCTCAGGACCTTGTCCATGCTCAGGTGCTGCCACTTCAGTCCGGCCCCTGCGGCCATCAGGCCCAGCACAATGGAGGACGCACCCATACGCGTGAGGGTCGGCTCAATCAATTTAGGAATTTCAAGGCCGCTGAAGTTGAAGCACAGTGCTAAAACTGTGGTGACGATGAGGGGGTTTTGTCTGAGCTCTGCGAAGAAATGGCGATCCGATTGTTTGGCCATGGGCCAAACAGCAAAGACGTTAACAATGGGTACGCAGACAGCGATCAGCATAGCCATTAAAAAAAGTCCTTGTGATCCGCCCAGTCTCTCGCTCAGGGACAGGGCAATAAATGAGTTAAAGCGGTAGGCGATTTGCGCGCCACCAGCGTGAGACAACGGCAGGATGTAGGCGCGCACGAGCGGCATGCGAGGCAACAAAAACACTGAGCATCCTACGGCGCACAAAGTCACGCCCAAGCCGCAACTCAGGAACAATATGGAACCAAGCTCTATACGGCTTTTAACGATAGAGGTGAATAACAGGGCTGGGAACAAGAGGAAATATACCAAGCTCTCCACCGGAGCCCAGATGCGCTCGTTAAGTGCTGTCAACCGGCACAGCAAGTATCCACTTAGGATCAGCAAAAAATCCGGCAATAATAAGGTTATGTAATTCACCGCTCAAAGGATAGTTCAAATAGGAGTATTTTCATCGAGCGTTGGGCATAATAATTTTTTTCATCAGATAATTAAGTTGTACATGTTTTTAATTGTAGATTTTTCGCAATATTGGGAGTAAAGAATGTTTCTTTTAAATCAACGCGCTCGCCTCTTTAGTGCAGTTTTGATGTGTGCCCTTAGCACCAGTGTATTTTCTCAAAACTATCCCAGCAAACCAATTAAATTATTGGTTCCATTTGCCGCGGGCGGGACTACCGACATAGTTGCTCGTGTGATAGCAGAGCCATTGGGACGAATTCTAGGCCAAAGCGTTATTGTTGATAATAAACCAGGCGGTGGCGGAGTGGTCGGGGCGTTAGAGACTGCAAAGTCCGCACCCGACGGTTATTCGCTTGGGGTGGCAACTGTATCAACCACCGCAGCCAATCCAGCCATCAATCCTAAGATTCCTTACAACGTCTTAACAGATTTCACACCCATCGTGAACATTGCAGCGACTCCCAATGTGATTGCTGTGCATCCCTCATTTCCCGCAAAGGACTATAAAACTTTTATAGATGTGATTCATAAAAATCCTGGCCAGTACTCTTACTCCTCCTCTGGTACGGGGGGTATTGGGCACTTGCAAACCGAACTCTTTAAAAATCTCTCTGGCTCCTTCATTACGCATATTCCTTACCGCGGAGCAGGTCCCGCTTTAAATGACACGGTCGCTGGACAAGTGCCGATGATTTTTGATAATTTGCCCTCTGCATTGCAGTTCATTAAAGAGGGGCGCCTAGTTCCCATTGTGGTTGCCGCCCCTCAGCGTTTGGCTGTTTTGCCCAACGTACCGACCTTTAAAGAGGTTGGACTCGAGCCTGTTAACCGTATGGCGTATTACGGCATTTATGGACCCAAGGGAATGCCCAAAGAGGTGGTTGAAAAAATACACACAGCCGTTTTAAAAGCTCTAGATGACCCAGCCGTTAGAAAACGTATTGAAGATACGGGTTCCATTATCATTGGCAACACACCAGAGCAGTTTGCGCAGCAAATCAAAGCTGAGTTCGAGGTATACAAGAAAGTGGTTGAGAATCAGAAATTAAAACTCGATTAAGTTGTTTGTACTTACCTAGCTCAGCGCAGTGTTCTGCTCAGCAAACAAGTGATGACAACCCACAAGCCGACAAAACACGATTTAGATCGTAATGCTTTGTCGGCCGATAAAAGTGATGACCTAAAAACTCCCGTAGGCGGAGAGATTTTAAGGGGCAGACGCGGACGTCCTCCCAAATATGCCAGTTTGGTAGCCCCTGATAAAGTGGATCAGCCTGGTGATAACGTGATGAGGGCAAAGACCACCTCTAGCCCCTCCAAGCCTAAGCTTGGCAGACCAAAGACCATCGCCTCCTCGGTTGCAATGGATCCGGTCATTGAAAAATTCTTAAACGCTTTATGGCTTGAGGAGGGGTTATCTCAAAATACCTTAAGCGCTTATAAAAGAGATTTGTCCCAGTTCTCACTTTGGTTACAGGGCAAGGGTGCATCCTTGCTAGGGTGCTTAGAGGCGAGTGTGCAGGAGTATTTTGCGGTTCGTTTTATGAGCTCCAAAGCGACCAGTGCCAATAGGCGTTTAACTGTGTTTCGTCGCTTTTTTAGGTGGGCGCAGCGCGAGTCATTAATCCTTGAAGATCCCACCCTTAAACTCCTGGCAGCTCGAACCCCGCTGCGTGTTCCAAAGAGCTTAACCGAGGCGCATGTTGAGGCGTTACTGAATGCACCTGATACACAGACGCCGCTTGGTCTGAGAGACAAAGCGATGCTCGAACTTCTTTACGCCAGTGGACTACGGGTGTCTGAGTTGGTCAATGTGAAGAGCTTTGAGCTGGGGCTTAGAGAGAATGTCATTACGGTGATGGGCAAGGGCCAGAAAGAACGGATGGTCCCGTTCGGGGAGGAGGCAGGAATTTGGCTTGAAAAGTATTTAAAGCAAGCGCGTTCACAACTATTGCAAGCCCAGCAAACTCAGTATCTATTCGTAACCAGACGCGGATCGGGTATGTCGCGCATTATGTTTTGGAATTTGATCAAACGGTATGCACAAATTGCAGGTATTGCTGCGTCCATCTCTCCCCATACGCTGCGCCACGCGTTTGCTACCCATTTGCTCAATCACGGTGCAGACCTAAGGGCTGTCCAGATGCTACTAGGACACGCCGATATCTCTACAACGACAATTTATACACACGTTGCAAAAGAGCGTCTGAAAAGCTTACACGCTGTTCACCATCCAAGAGGCTAGTCAAGGTTGGTTATTGGCCGGCGATTTCAAGCGCTTTTAACTCTTGCTGGGTAAAGCCAGCTCTCTGCCTTGCCTCTAAATTAAAAGGCGGTCTGGGTTTGGGAGCTTTATGCTCGCGCGCAAGCTCTGCGTAATATTGGGTGGGCTCGACTCCTTGTTCATCACATAGCCAATTGAACCAATAGTTACCAATGGCGACATGGCCCACTTCATCGCGCAAAATAATGTCTAATATTTCTGTAGCTCGTTTCGCGTCCGGGCTGCCAGCACTTTGGAGCTTCTTTTGGATGACAGGGGTTACATCCAACCCCCTGGCCTCGAGAGTCCTTGGAACAAGTGCCATTCGCGCAGTCACACTGTGCGCAGTTTTGGTACACATATCCCATAAACCGTCATGCGCTTGAAAACTACCGTAGTGGTAACCCAAGGATTCCAGCAACTCCCTTAAAAGCTCGAAATGGGTGGACTCCTCGTAGGCGACCTTTAACCAGTCATCATAGTACCTTTGAGGCATGTTGGGATAGCGCCATAAAGCGTCCAAGGCGAGATTGATTGCATTGAATTCAATATGACAAACGGCGTGCACGAGCGTTGCCAAGCCCTCCGTGTTGAAGGCGGAGCGTTTGGGCATCCCACGTGCGTTGATGAGCTCAGG
>CAJAYT010000014.1 GCA_903949285.1 uncultured Burkholderiales bacterium | reverse complement strand
TTCGTGTCCTACGTTACCGCAAACGAGGTCTTCTCAATCAACGTGCCTCTGTTTGTTGTTCTCATGAGTATTTTGGGAGGAGCAAGGCACTGGGCGGGACCAGCTCTGGGCGCTGTAGTCATTACATCACTGCAGTACCTATTTACGATCGGAGATAACGCGTTGATGGGCAAAATGGCGCTTGGAGTCATTTTGATTTTGGTGATACTTTTCAAACCAGATGGCTTTCTTGGAAACCGAGCCAAAGCAAATAGTAGAAAAGCTGCAAAACAAATTGCAGACTCCTACGGCGTGCGCTCAAACTCGGCTCATCAAGATACACCTACTCACTTTCATGTAGACCACCAACATGCTCATCACCACGCTCACATGGGTGAGTCTGCTGGTAAGAGACAACACAGCTCAGAAGTACTCTTAAACGCAAAAGACCTATGCATGAGCTTTAGTGGCTTAAAGGTTCTCCAAAATCTGAATCTTGAAATTTACAGTGGTGAGATTTTGGGACTCCTGGGGCCCAATGGTTCAGGAAAATCAACCTTTATCAACGTGGTAAGCGGTCATTACAAAGCCACGGGTGGTCACTTAAGCTTAAGTGGAGTGGAGATTTCTGAGTTGAAAGCGCATCAAATTGCGCAGCAAGGTGTTGCAAGAACATACCAAATTCCAAGACCCTTTACAAATTTAACTGTTTTTGAAAACACCCGACTTGTCGCCTCCTACGCCAGGGGCATCAGCCTCACTCAAGCAACACCTTTCGCGGTTGAAGCACTTGAGAAAGTAGGACTCGGCTCGAAGATTGACGCCCTACCTCAGGATTTGAACTTGCACCAGCGTAAATTTCTAGAATTTGCGAGAGCTTTAGCCGCAAAACCAAAACTGCTGATGCTCGATGAGGTCTTATCTGGACTCACGCCTAGCGAGATTCAAAGTGCAATTGATTTAATACTTAGTATCAAAGCACAAGGTACAACCATTCTTTTTGTTGAACATGTGATGAGTGCTGTCATGGCACTTGCAGACCGAATTGCAGTCATCAATTACGGACAACTCCTCGCACAAGGGGACCCGCAAGAGGTGATGCGAAATCCGCAAGTTATCACCGCTTATTTGGGCAAGAAATTAGACAATGCTTGAAATTAAATCTATACAAGTCTGCTACGGCCCCGCAGTTGCGCTTTGGGATATCGATCTGTATGTCAACACGGGAGAGCTCGTTTGTGTGATCGGTCCTAACGCCGCAGGGAAAACTACACTTATCAACGCTGTTGCGGGCTTGAACAAAGTGAGCAAAGGTCAAATTCTTTTTAATGGACAAGATCTAAGCCGAACTGAGCCCCACCTTTTTTGCTCCTACGGGGTAGCCCTCGTACCTGAGAGCAGACGACTTTTTGCAAATATGACAGTTCTTGAAAACTTAGAACTCGGCAGCTACGTAAAAGAAGCAAAAGCACTACGCAGTCAGTCCCTAGAGCATGTGTTGGAGCTATTTCCAGCTATGAAGCCTAAGCTCCACGCTGCAGCGGGCTCGCTCTCTGGGGGGCAACAACAAATGGTTGCTATCTCTCGAGCGCTGATGGCACGACCTAAGATATTATTACTAGATGAACCCTCTCTAGGTCTTGCACCTTCGATCGTTTTGGATATGTTCAAAGCAATCAAACAAATCAATGCAAGCGGAATATCTGTTCTTTTGGTAGAGCAAAATGTTAGTCTTGCTCTAGATATCGCAAATCGTGCTTACGTTCTAGAGGAGGGCCGAATTGCCCAAGAAGGACTAGCCCAAGATATGCTCAACAGTGCCTCCATCCAAAAAGCATATTTAGGCATCAGTTGATTAAAGTCGTGTTGAACAGACGTTCAAAAGATGTGCCTCAGTTTGCTAAATTTGTATGTTCCGAATCTATCCGGTTTATCAAATTAACGCGCCCAGGCCATCCACTTCTATACAGACGTATTGAAGTGGATGGCCTGGTGAGCTTTAAATCTCTCCAACTCACCTACTTGAAAATCACTGAAAAACATACTCACCAGGGGCATCCACCAACTTACCCGCGGTGCTCGAAGGGCTGGGGAAGCTGGGTGGTTTGATTGAGCTCGTGGAGTGCTGATCCAACCACTGGGTCCAGTGCTCCCACCAGGAACCCTCTGCAGGATTGGCAATGCTTACCCAATCATCAGGTGGAATGTATTTACCGTTTGCGGCACGCGTGAGGAACTTATAACTTCTGTGCTTTAGCCCAGGGGGGCTGACAATACCTGCGTTATGCCCGCCTGAGGTCAGAACAAACTCGATCGGTGTTTTAACGTGGTGATGAATTTTATAAACTGAGCGCCAAGGCGCTACAAAATCTTGAGCAGTCCCTACCGCAAATACAGGACAAGTTATATCCTCTAAATGAATGGGTTTGTCTGCGACCCTATACCTTCCTTTGGCCAAATCGTTGTTCAAATACATATGCCTTAGATACTGGGAGTGCATTCGTATGGAGAGCCTTGTCCCGTCGGCGTTCCAAGCCATCAGGTCGTTTGGCGGCGAGCGCTCTCCTAAGATGTATTCTTTGGTTAACTGAGCCCACTTACGATCGGCTGAGCCAATCATTTGAAATGCACTTGACATTTGGACACTATCCAAATAGCCGCTGGGCCTCATAAGGCTTTCAATAAATCCAACTTTTGCTTGGTCAATAAACATCCCTATATTGCCGGGCTCAGAAAAATCGGTTTGCGCGGCTAATAAAGTAATACTGGCCAGCCTATCGTCTTTATCTCTACCCAGTTTGGCTGCAGCTATCGAGAGGAGCGTTCCACCTAAACAGTAGCCGACTGCATTGACCTTTTGACCGGGGCAAACTTGATTAATCTGGTCCAGAGCACCTAAGACCCCCAGATTTAAATAATCATCGAGCCCCATATACCGATCCTCGGATGTTGGATTCTTCCAAGAAATCGCAAAGACTGTATGTCCCTGGTCTACTAAATGCTTGATCATCGAGTTATCCGGGCTCAGATCTAATATGTAGTATTTCATAATCCAAGCAGGAACTATCAAGATAGGCTGTGCTTTGACGGACTTTGTAGACGGCGTATATTGAATCAACTCCATCAAATCATCTTTGAAAATCACTTTACCGGGTGTGATTGCAACATCCCTACCCACCACAAATTTCTCGAACCCCTTGGCCGGTAGTTTAAAAAGAGACCTAAAGGTATCCTCCATCCAGTAACCCTGCCCTCTTAGGAGATTAGCACCACCTTCTTTGATAGTTCTAGCAATCAACTCAGGATTGGTTAAGATAAAGTTGGCGGGTGACATAGACTCAATAAACTGCAATGTCGCAAAATGAACCATCGTTATCTGGTGCTTATGCTCACCAGGAAACTTACTGAAGGCCTCTGTCCACCACTGCTTCAAATGCAAAAAACTTTGGCTGTAAATATTAAAAGGCCACCCCTTCCATAAATCATCTTGATAGCGATGATCGGGTTTGATTGGACCAAGAGGTACATCCTTAACAGCTTGCTCCAGTTGGTTAATAAAGCTTGGCAGATCGCGAAGTGTTTGCTGCATTCTTTCTTTTATGCGGCCAAGATTTCGCGGATCTTCAAGCAATCCCACCAACCAATCCTGGAAACTATTCGTCAGTGGCTCAGGCTTGAAGTCCTCAGGGCGCTCCAAATTTGTTTTGTGTTTCCTGGAAATGGATTTATAAGATACATCCTGCGCACCTGCGTTCTTTGCTAAAGCAAGTGACTGGGACTCAGACTTAGAGGAGTGCAAAATACGATTTGACTTGGCCGCGTTTGACGCAGCGGCTTTTTTGGGAGTGTTCATGGAATAATTAACCAACTATTGACTGTGAGTTCATATTACGCCTAGGCACAATGTCTTGGTTTGATATTAATCAAAAAAATACGGCAACTTGAGACATTCGTGATTAGTCGCACGAATTGAGGCTTATCTACGCTCAGGAAACAACCAAAAGCTGACAGCTCCTAGGCAAACCTCCTAAAATCTCTTTTTGGGAGAGATGACATCGTCACTGGTATCGCAAAATCGAGTTAGCCTAATTCTTCGCCGCGCCGCCCCAACCGTACCCACCATACCCACCGTCCCTAACTCCCACACGCCATGGGTAACCAACCTAAGCTGACTTTAACAAAGAGACCATTTTGTTAAAAACAACCATCTTCACCCCCCAATGTTAAGATTTTATGAATGTGCACTCGTCGAATAAGGAAATAAGTCATGTCAAATACAGCCGGCAATAATGCCCTTGAGCTTGCGATAGGCCTGGAGCGGAGGAGAAAGGATTTACTGATGGCAAGAGACTTCCAGGGTCTAGGGGCGTTAATCTCACGTAAGATTATTTATGTCCACAGCACAGGAGGCGTTGATACATTTGAGTCTTATTTTGAAAAGTTAGCCAACCAAACCCTGGTCTACTTGGATGTAGATTATGTTGACCTCAATGGATCCTTATTTGGAGATGACACTCTCATCGTCACGGGCAAGATGAATGCCGAGTTAGTTTTAGGTACAGAACAAAAAACTGTTCACAGTATTTATATGGGGGTCTGGATAAGACAGCCTAATGGCAGTTGGCAGCTGTGCGCGCACCAGGGTGCGCCCAGGACAGTTTAGGTTGGGTAATCAGCAGGTCAGAATTCTAAGTTATCGATCAAACGGGTTTTACCAATTCGGGCTGCTCCCAACGCAACAAATGATCCGGTATTGTTGTTCATAGGCAAGTTCGTTGCATTATGACCAGGACTTTGGTCTACCGCAGTTAAATCTAATGCGCTGCGAATCGTCAAATAATCGGTCTTCCAGCCTCTTGCCTGTAAATGTTGCATTGCGTCTTGCTCAATCAAAGCCGCACTTTTCCCCTCCTTGAAAGACTCACGCATTTGACAAAGGGTCAGATAAAGTTGAACAGCCTCCGCCCTCTCAGGGTCACTTAGGTATCCGTTTCGAGAGCTCATAGCTAAGCCGTCTACCTCCCGACGTGTGGGTACTTTGACCATCTCAATCGGCAATGCCATTTGAGAGATCATGTGTTCAATGATCATCGCTTGTTGATAATCTTTTCGACCAAAGTAGACCCTATTGGGGTGCACACAGTTGAAGAGTTTTAGCACGACAGTGCACACTCCCTTAAAAAATCCTGGTCGAAATTCTCCCTCTAAAACATCCGCCAACTCCCCAGGAGGACTGACCTGATAGCCCTGGGGAACTGGGTACAAGTCCTCTTCCCGAGGCGCAAATAATACATCGCAACCTGCTGCCTCCAGTTTTTTAGAATCTTCAGTAAATGTTCTGGGATAGGAGTCAAAATCTTCATGAGGTGCGAATTGAAGACGATTCACAAAAATACTGGAAACCACAAACCCCGTTTGTTGTCTAGCCCTTGAGATTAAATCTAAGTGCCCGGCGTGCAAGTTACCCATAGTAGGGACAAATCCCACTACTTTGCTGTAGTCAACGCTACCTCTTAATTCCGAAATTGTGCGTACGGTTTTCATGATTCGATCAGTTCCAAGTCAATACCCAAGAGTGCCCTATTCTCGCTTAAAAAAGGATATGAAACGCACCCTATTTTTCTGACACGTCGAACCTACTTTTCAGTGTATTTACCGTAACTTTAAGATCTAATTGGCATGGATAGGTTTAGATCCCAAAAGCCTCCTTGGCCTGTATTTCAGGGTATGCCCCAAAGCCGAGCTACTTGAAAATGTGTTCAGATAGCTATCCTTAATCTCTCGGCATCAAGTAGTCTTTCATTTTTAACCCACTTGCTCCCACTCTGGGTCTCAACCTACGATTAGATTTTCAAAAAAACAAGGATTTTGTCATGCGTAATTTAGCGAATAAGGATCACCATCCATTGTCATGCTTGTGTGAGAACAGGCGAGGAGCTTTGAAAACTTTTGGTGCGCTGAGTTTTATGGCAAGTGGAGCATCTGTTTGGGCTGATACGAAGGAGAAATCAAACAAAGAACATTACCGCATTGACACGCACCATCACTTTTACCCTCCCGCTTATCAAAAGGCTTGGTTGGATTATGAAGATAAACGAAATATTCCTCATTTTGTACGACAAGTTTCTTGGAGCGTTGAGGGCGCCCTATCTGATATGGACGCCGCTGGTGTTAAAAAAGCGATGCTATCCATGGCCTCAACGCCAGGAGTTTGGTTTGATCTACCCCTAGTCGAAATTAACAAAATGGTAAGAAGTTGCAATGATTATGCAGCTCAGATGATTCAAGATCATCCTGGACGATTTGGACTTTTTGCAACTCTAACCATGGTTGACGTCAAAAGTACACTTGAAGAGATAGCCTATGTATTTGACGTCCTTAAAGCCGATGGGGTGGGACTTCAAACCAATTACGGGGACAAATGGGCGGGCCATGAAGATTACGCCCCGATATTTGAGGAACTTAACCGGCGCAAAGCCCTTGTTTATTTTCACCCACTTGCTGCTAGTTGCTGTGGAAGACTCAACACGGGTACATTTCCAGCCGTACTTGAAGCACCACACGACACATCCCGCGCTGTGGTTAGCTTATTATTGGCCGGGGCGTTTGTTAAATACCAAAATATTAAGTGGCTTTTCTCTCACGCAGGGGGCACGATCCCAATGCTTGCAGGACGGATCAACTACTTTCACGGAAACGCTAAAAATGTAGGCGACTTTGCTCCTAATGGAATTGAGGCCGAACTACGAAAACTCTTTTACGATACTGCAAACGCAACTCACCCGGCGAGCATGGCCGCTCTCTTAAAACTGGTGCCGATCTCGCAAGTGGTCTACGGAAGCGACTACCCTTATCTGCCCATGAACACTCAGGTGAATTCATTGCACGCACTAGGACTTAGCACGGCAGTGTTAGATCAGATTGAGCATAAAAATGCAGAAAATTTAATCTAACTTGATTTCTAGAATTAAAGTATTTTCTCAACAAGTCATGAATCGACGGGACAAAGGTGATGCAACTATGACAACCGATATCAAACAAGCCCAAACTCGCAGACCAAACGTGCTGGCCATTCATTCGGTGGATGAATTTGTTTTTAGCGTGCCAGACCTATCACAGGCTGTTAACTATTATGAGAATTTTGGTTTAGTGGTGGTACATGAGAGCTTTAAAGGGCAACCCGCTTTAGGCCTTTATACAGAACACCACACACACCGTTGGGGTCGGGTTCTCCAAGGAGGCACTAAAAAACGTCTTCAGTGGATGACTTACGGAATTTATCCAGAGGATTTAGAGGCTTTTAGGGCCCATCTGCACAATTACGGCGTCGAAATGATCGATCCCTTAGATCCTGAGTGCGATAAAAATGCAAGTATTTGGTTCAAGCACCCGGATGGCCTACCCCTGCAAATCCGTGTTGCCGAGAAAACATCGCCCTCAGGCATATTTGAGCGCGTCTTTCCTCCTGCCCAAGCGGATCATGGCCGAGCACCTAACGGGGCGAAAGTTCCCTTTATACGTCCATCTCATTTGTCGCATATTTTGATGTTCACCCCACACGTTAATGCATCGGAGAAGTTTTACAAAGAGGTACTAGGGCTTCGCTTGTCAGATTCTGCGGGTGACGATTTAATCGCCTTCATGCACTCCCCTCACGGAAGCGATCACCATTTAATTGCTCTGTTCACGTCAACCGATTATGGACTTCATCACTCATCTTGGGCTGTTCGCTCCATTGATGAGGTGGGTCTGGGCATGAAGCAAATGGCAAAAGCAGGATATGACAAGGGTTGGGGGGTCGGACGCCACGTTCTGGGTTCCAACTACTTCAGATATGTAAGAGATCCATGGGGCTCATACTGCGAGTATTCCTTTGACATTGACTTCATACCTCACACACTCGACTGGCCTACAGCGAATCATCCCCCTGAGGACTCCTTGTATGTTTGGGGGCCCGATTTGCCTGAAGACTTTGTTCACAATTACGAAATCACCTGAACACACTCAGCACGGAGAAAAATATATGGCCCGCAAATTTGTGGACTTATCGATTTATTTAGAAAACGATGTAATCAGTGACCCACCGGCATTTGCCCCCAAAATCGAGTATTTCACCCATCAAAATACAGTCGAGCAGATTGAAGAGTTTTTTCCAGGTTTAAAGGCCACTGACTTACCCGACAGCGAGGGATGGGCAGTTGAAGTCGTAACGCTCTCAACCCACAACGGCACGCACCTGGACGCACCCTATCATTTTCACAGCACTATGGATGCGGCAACGGGGGAGCCTAAGCCCTCTATCACCATAGACCAAGTTCCTCTAGAGTGGTGCTTCCAGCCTGCTGTTAAATTGGACTTTAGACATTTTGAGGATGGGTATGTTGTACAACCCCAAGATATCGAAGCTGAACTAGACAGAATAGGCCATACGCTAAGCCCGCTAGAGATCGTTGTGGTCAACACACGAGCTGGTGCCCGCTATGGTCACAACGATTTTGTGAGCGCGGGTTGCGGGGTGGGATACGAGGCAACCCTGTTTTTGCTCGAGAGAGGTATTCGGTTGACAGGGACAGATGCTTGGAGCTGGGACGCGCCATTTGTTCATACTGCAAAGAAATATGCGCAATCGGGGAATGCCGGCCTAATATGGGAAGGACACAAAGCGGGACGTGACATAGGTTACTGTCACTTAGAGAAACTTCACAACCTGGAGGCTCTCCCCCCTAGTGGTTTTTATATAAGTTGCTTTCCCCATAAGATCAGGGGTGCCTCCGCTGGTTGGACAAGGGCAGTTGCAATTTTTGATGAAAGCCTTTGACTACAAACGAGAAACAAACAAATGCACCCCCGCCCGAAACTACAGGCCTAGGTCAGTGGACTACTGCAATACCTTTTAAAACCAGCACGTTCACCGATCCTCGAATACCAACGGTTTAAATTTTTAAAATCAGGACGATCAATAGGAATATTAAACCAACGGTAAGCAATCAACGCCATGGGTATATCAGCCAGCGTGAACTCTTCTCCCGCAGCGTATGTGCTCACGCTCAATTGTTGATCAAACATCGAAAGCGCTTTGATCATCAATTGACGACTATTCTCCAAGTCCTGAAGATTTCGTTCCTCAGGTTTGAGTCTAACCCAACCCCAAAAAAGTGGCCTCATCGCTGGCCATGCTACTGTGTTGGTCCAGTCCAACCATTGATCTACCAAAGAGCTACCCTTTGAATCCCTCGGATAGATCGAGTTATCAGCTGAGCCGGAGCCTGATTTGTTGTCATTACGCCTGATAAGGTAGCGCATCACCGCGTGGGACTCCCACAGTATGAAACCGTTGTCGCTGATAGTGGGCACAAGTCCATTGGGGTTAATTTTGAGGTACTCGGGCGTTTTATTGACACCGTGCTCCATTCCTGCATCAATGCGTTCATAAGGAATGTTTAAATCCTCGCAAAGCCAAAGTACTTTTTGGACATTAATAGAGTTCTCACGCCCCCAAATTCTTAATTCATTCAATTTACTAATCCTCATTCAATAGAACACAAATTTACTCAGAAGCAAATAACTCAGTTGAAGACTTTTGAAAATTAATTCAACGCCCTTTCACCAAGAATACAAACGCATTCGCCTGACTGCAAAAGTTCTTTAACATTTTTGACCATTCTAGTTTAATACTGAACATAGGGATTGCCTTCTCCCTTCATCTGGGGTGAACGAAATCACAAAGCTAAGATCTGCAGAGGTTGTGAGAGGCTAACTTTACTGCGCTCAAACTAAAAAAAACAAACGAGCACAGGTCTATTTTTCTAAAGACTTACGACTTCTATTCTCACCTCCCCCTTTTGCAGAAAAACTTTCAATAATGAATGCCACCAAGGATACTTAACTCACAATCGTGGTTTGCGAAATATCAAAGCTTTGATGACAAAAACTGGATCCATATTAAACTCCCACTCAAAGACGCAGCTAAATTTAAGCCAACCAAGATTGTGTACCCGCCCTATAATTCCGTTTTGAATAAAAATTAACACTATGTCTATGATTAACATCGGCGTTCTCGGGGCCGCCAATATTGCCAAACAGTTTATAAGAGATACGAAATCAAGTACTCAAGTTAAAGTAACGACCATTGCTAGTCGTAGCAAGGAAAAATCCGAATCATTTGCAAAAGAAACTGGGCTTGAGTGTGCTTACGCCAGTTATGAAGAATTATTAGCGGATAAAACAATTAATGCGATTTACCTTCCCCTCCCCAACAGTATGCACGCCGAGTGGGCCATCAAAGCCGCCGAGTCTGGGAAGCACGTTTTGTGCGAAAAACCACTTGCAATAAGCGCTAGCGAAGCTCACTCAATGTTTGTCGCTGCCCGGTCCAACAGGGTTTATCTTCTTGAATCGTTTCCTTACTTCTTTCAACCACAAATACAAAAGCTGATCTCTATCCTTGAGAGTGGCAAAGTCGGGGACGTCCGATCGGTTCAATCATGCTTTGGTTTTACCCTACCCAATCCTCAAAACAATATTCGGCTGAATCCACAACTGGGCGGGGGTGCGCTTCTTGACGCGGGCAGTTATGCACTCAGTATCATCAGGCTTGCAATGGGAGAGGCTCCGACCCACGTTATGGCCGATGCAAATTGGTCTGAATCGGGTG
This sequence comes from uncultured Burkholderiales bacterium, assembly GCA_903949285.1. Taxonomy (GTDB): domain Bacteria; phylum Pseudomonadota; class Gammaproteobacteria; order Burkholderiales; family Burkholderiaceae_C; genus Limnohabitans. The sequence goes on along the minus strand of CAJAYT010000014.1, from coordinate 21,204 downwards.
TTGATATCAGTACCGTGGCCACACTTTATTTTGCGGATGGAAGAAAAGCTCAACTCTCATGCGCCATGGATGCAGCAAATTACCGTAGAGTCACCATCTCAGCCACTGCAGGAACTATAGACGCTGAATACCTTAACCACACCAGCGATACAGTTCAGGGTGACTCCTTTGGGTACCTGACCAGTCAGCTTAGAGTTCGTTACGGAACAGCCAATAACATTGCTTTTGAGGATATTAAGGCGCAAACTGGGAGCGGCTTTTTATTTGCTGCAGATGCATTTGCAAAAATGATAACAACGAGCGATTCCAAGGCCTTTGAGCTTCACGCAAATGCCAGCATTGATAATGCTGCAACGTTAGAGGCCTTGGCCAAAAGCGCTCGACAAAACAAGAAGATCGCAGTTTCTTTACCCAACTAACTCCTGTCGCAAAAACGGGCACATAAACCCTCTTGCTCTCATCCAAAATAGGCTGATTTTCAGGGTAAGTTCTTATTGCTCAGCTTGAGTATCTTTAATAAGATTTAGTTACTTTTATGCTATGAATAGTTACAATCTTCCGTCCATAGTCTTATTCGCATCCAATACCATTTGACTATCTTTTTTTACTGCATTCACTTTGATAACCTCATTCGGCCCCTTTAATCGATGAACAATTCAGATACAACATTAGATCCCCATAACCTGTCGGTTGAAATCGCATCAGAACTCGATTTACCGCACCAACGCTTTTCACCAGCAGTTGAGAGAACATTTGATTACCTGCTCGCGTTGGTACTGTTCCTTGAGCTTATTTTGCTCTTTGGGAACACTGCAGTACGCGGAATATTCAATACCTCTCTCGTTTGGGCGAATGAAGTTGCTGAGTACTCTTTAACAAGTCTTGCTTTTATTGGTGGCGCAGTGGCTTACCACCGAGGCCTGCACCTAGTTATGCGATTGGGTATTGATAAATTACCAACAAAATACCAAGCAACTGTTGAATGCGCTAGACACTACTTTGTCATAGCCGTTGCTCTGATTGGCCTTTATTTTGCTACTGCCATGTGGCATGACTCTTGGAATACATTAACCGTTGTTTTGCAAATTCCTAAATCATGGACGCTATTACCTTTCTTTATTGGTATGGGTCTGACGCTTATTTTTGCCTACTTTGAGTTGCGCCGTCACACATACAAAGAAAATACTCTGGCTTTCATCTTGGTTGCCGGTTTAAGCCTTTTTTGGTATTTACTTCAGTCCTACACAGGGCCGTGGTTGGGCACCAGTGGAATTGGGTTTGCTCTTTTCCTACTCCTTTTTCTGGTATTTGCAGGAGTCCCCATTGCGTATGTGTTATCAGTTACAGCGTACATGTTCATCTACAGCTCAGGTGAGGACCCAATGGCGGTCTCGCTAGCGATGTCGAACGGGATCAGCAGTTTCATACTATTGGCAGTTCCGTTTTTTATATTGGCTGGCAACGTCATGACAGACGGGGGACTGACTAAACCACTGGCAGACTGGGTCACAGCGATGGTGGGTCGAATGCGGGGTGGATTACTGCAAGCGCTTGTGATAGCGATGTATATTTTTTCGGGCATTTCGGGCTCCAAAATCGCCGACGTCGCTGCGGTTGGAACAACCCTGAAAGGCATGCTCAAGGATCAGGGATATGATCCCGCAGAAAGCAGCGCTGTCTTATCCGCTGCTGGCATCATGGGTGAGACCATTCCTCCAAGCCTTGTCATGATGGTGCTTGCCTCCATTACAACCCTATCGGTTGCTACGTTTTTTGTGGCTGGCGTTATACCTGCCGCTGTTCTTGGACTTTGTTTGATGATCATCATCAACAGACGTGCTAAAAAATACAACTGGCCCCGCTGCCCTTCTTTGTCTTGGTCCGAGAAATTCAAGATCAGTGTGAGGGCATTGCCTGCACTGATGGTGCCAATCATCCTCATCATTGGCATAGTGGGCGGGATAGCGACAACCACTGAGGTTTCCTCTATAGCAGTGGTTTTCTCAATCATTGTCTCTGTTTTTGTTTACAAAGGCATGAATGTCAAATCATTCATAACCACTTTGGCAGATTCTGGGGCAATGGCTGGCATGGTCTTATTCATGGTCAGTGCTGGCAGCGCATTGTCATGGACTCTTGCAATTAGCGGGCTTCAAACAGTAGTATCTGATTTCTTGGCCCTACTTGGTGGTTCCGCCTTTGCGTTTGTGTCCTTCTCTATCGTTCTGATGGTCATCATGGGCTCCATTTTGGAGGGGCTTCCTTCTTTGCTCATTTTTGGTCCCATGCTCTTACACCTCGCCCAGGTCTACGGCATAGATCCGATGGCCTTTGGTATTGTGATCATTATTTCCATGGGAATTGGTACCTTTATTCCTCCGTTTGGAATTTGTTACTTCGTAACCTGCTCTGTTATGGAGACATCCGTAGAGAAGGTAACACCCCGTTTTATTCCTTACTTAAGTGTTTTACTTATCGGTTTGGTTTGTATTGCAATTTTCCCCTCAATAAGTTTGTGGTTACCGCACGCTTTGAATCTAAAATAACGCCGTTAACTTTTCAATTTTTTAAAGGAACTCTTTTAATGAATCACTCATTTAAACTTTTAACGCAAGTAGCGCTAGCAACGTTGGTATGCTGCGCAAGCACAGTAACATCTGCACAAAACAAGTTTGTACTCAAACTCGCTCACTCTGACTCTGCTGACATCACCACCTCGCGCAAAGCTGTGATGGCTGAGGCTTTTGCTAGAGAAATCAAAGCCAAAAGCGGTGGACGTATCGAAGTTCAGATTTTTGGCGCAGGCGCTCTTGGAGGTGAGAAAGATCTGGTTGAAGGCGTTAAGAATGGATTCATTCAAGCAGGACTTGCATCTGGGGTTATGGCAAATTTTTTCCAAAGTGCTATGGTCACTGACCTGCCCTACCTGTTCCCCAACGATGATGTTGCGGACAAAGTAATGGATGGTCCCTTTGGACAAAAGTTGGCCGAAGACTTTAATGCAGCAACTGGAATGCACAACATGTGCTTTGGCGAAGTTGGATTCCGTCACTTTAGTACGGGCAAAACACCTATACGAAGCCCTAAAGACCTCGCAGGTTTAAAGATCAGAGTTCAAGAAACGCCCCTATACGTGACAGAAATGAAGGCTCTTGGTGCACAACCAACACCTATCGCATTTCCTGAGACCTATACTGCCCTTCAAACCGGTGTAGTTGATGGCCAAGAGAACCCGATCCCAACCATCATTTTCGCTAAGTTCTACGAAGTCCAAAAATACGTTACTCTAGATGGTCACAACTACGGAATTGACTGGTTTGTGATGAGCGATAAATTCTACAAATCACTTCCACCAGACCTTCTCAAGGTAGTCTCCGATGCGGCTAAAGTCGCATGTGATGAGGAACGCAAAGCCAACCGTACTTTTACTGCTAACGGTAAAAAAACTCTAATGGATAAGGGCGTTGATGTTTATACACCTACTGCTGCTGAGTTCGGCCAATTTAGAGCCGCTACGCAACCCCCTGTTATCGAATTTTTGAAAACCAAAATCGATCCAAAGTTGATTGACAGCATCCAAGCTGCAGTCAAGCAAGCTGAAGGTAAGAAGTAATTAACAAGGGTTTTGATTTGTAAACTCAGCCCAGCTTTAGGCTGAAATTTGCGGATCAAAACCCTCAAATGTCTTTGTACTAACCAGTAAGGGACATTATCAAAATTAAACTCACCTGCCTCTTACGCCCCCCGTCCCACCTTCGCTCAAGTACTCTCAAGTAGGGTTTACTGACGGGTCGGAGTAATTTAAATGCGTCAAAAGGTCTCAGCTCAGGGGAGCAAGTTATTTGACACACCCCAAAATGCCCCACCCTCAAAGTCAAAAGTGACAGATAAAAATTAAGATTTAAATGTGCTTAATTTACTACAAAAGTAATCTTTATTGAGTACTCAGTGGCAATTCTAATGAATTAAAGGCCTAATAAGTGAGATACTAAGAACGAGTACAAAAGTTAAATTCTTTGTTTTTACGTAACTGAACTCTTTATTATGGTTGCAAACGGCAGTAAGCAAAGAAATAAGAAGCAAAATGAATCTGGCTTAATTGCTTGGTTTAGGGGCCTGTTTAAAAAATCAGAGGTCTCGCCCCATCTCATGTCCTTTGAGATTGATGAACTTACTAAGAAGTTCAAAATCAACGAAGAGGCTAAACGCTTAGGCAAGATGGGCTTGCCCGCTTTTCATGCCAAGGAGTTGACGAGCGTCGAGACCGAGTTACTTCGTCATTTAAATGTCCACCGCGAACAAATTCTCGTCAGCGCTGAGAATGAAATTGCATTACTAGATAGAGATTTCACGAACAAAGAGCATGAGTATCAACGTTATTTGACTCAAAGCTTGAGTGTCGAGTTTGAGCGAAAAGCCAGACAAATCATGGACACCCAAGGGGCTTGGCTTAAAAAGTTAGCCTCTAACGCTATTGCAAATATCAAAGAGCTTGAGATCTTCAGGGAAGAGAACAATTTAAAGCGCCAAGCCAACTATCCAGAAAAATCACAAATATTTTTCCGCTACACCCTTCTTCTCATTCTGATTGCGATTGAGGGCACATTAAACGCTAGCTTTTTCTCTGAAGGTGTCTCCACTGGACTTATTGGTGGTTTCGTTTATGCAGCGTCACTTGCGCTGATTAATATTGCGGGTTGCTTTTTCATTGGGAAAGTAGGTGTAAGGTGGATCAATCACAATAAGCTATGGGGAAAAATCATCGGCTCCCTAAGCTTATTGATCGCAGTGCTTTTCTTGAGTTCTATGGCATTGTCCATTGCCCATATAAGAGAGGCTATGGCAACTGGGGTAGACAATCCAACACAAGCTGCATGGAACATGATGCAAACGAGTCTTTGGACCTTTAAAGACTTAACCTCATGGTTTTTGATCATGCTAACCCTTGGTTTTGGCATTGCCGCTGTGGTTGACGGTGTCTACATTGATGATATTTACCCAGGTTACGGTAGTATTTTTAGGCGTACTGAATCGGCGAAAGAAGAGTTTGAATCTGAATTTGAAGACATTCGATTTGAGCTTGAAGAGCTAAAACAAGAAAAACTTGATTTCATCGATCAACAAGTTGACACATGTAATGAGCTCTTATTTGCTGTTCAAAATCTTTTGGACATGAAAAGATCGATTATCAAAAAGTATCAAGACAAATTAAACGACTCTGAAGTTGTGCTCTTCGCAACCATCAGAAAGTTCAGGTTTGAAAATGAAATTGTTAGAGAAGATGGTCTGATTCCTGCTTACTTCAATACCATGCCGTCATTAAATCCTATTTCACTTCCCAAAATGGAGCAAACCCGTGAATCGGCATTGATAGGGAAGCTCAATGATTTGATTAGAAATCACGAGAGAACAATCTCCAAGCAAAGAGAAGAGGTTTATCAGGTATTTGAGAAATTTGTATCCCAGCTCAACCACCTAAGGTATTACTAAATTAGCTATGCGACGCAAAAGTAAATTAGCCCAACAAAGAGCCCGAAACCACACACTCATGGGTATAGGCTTTATTGTGGCCATAGCCTGCGTGGTTGCAGGGGTTATTTGGTGGCTTGGACAACGTCCCCAGCCTTTGGACTCGGCAACCCTTTGCCCTGTGTCTGGGCCGCTTGGACACCAAGTCCTATTGGTTGACAGAACAGATCCCTTTAATCCCGCACAAAAAGCCGCTTTCGACAATTTGACCAAAGACATGGTGGAAAATCTACCTGTCGGCTACATGTTCTCTGTGTTCGTTTTAGGCGATGATTTCAAGGCCGAGACTAAACCGCTGATAGAGCTTTGTAATCCTGGCACAGGCGAGGACAAGAGTGACTTAACTCAGAACACCAAGGCACTCAGAAAACAATACATGAGCGGCTTTATTGAGCCACTGGAGAAAGTCACGACTGAGTTGTTATCGGCTAACGCTGCCAAAGAGTCACCCATCCTAGAAATGCTTCAATTGGTTTTCTTAAACTCAATTCAAGCACATAAAACTCAGGGTCCGATAACTCTTTACGTACTATCAGATTTAATGCAGTTCAGCTCAGCACTAGATATGTACAAGTCCGCGCCGGATTTTGAAAAATATCAGGCCACATATACCGCTAAAAAACTCTGGGTCGATTTAAGCTCAGTTGATGTGCACGTTGTTCTTTTGAACAACAATATAAAAAATCAAAGTCCCTCCTTCATGCAGTTTTGGAATGCATATTTCAAACGTGCGAATGCAAAATCACTAGACATATCAAATCTACCCGGATAATTTAATTATTTATGAAGGATCACTACAAAATACTTGGACTACTTAGGGAGGCAGATGAGGTCGTTATAAAGGCTGCATATAAAGCCTTGGCACAAAAATATCATCCAGATAAGCACCCAGGTGAGAAAGCCGAATACAACAAAATAATGAGCGAGATTAATGAGGCTTATGCGGTCATAGGCTTTAAACACAAGCGTAAAGATTACGATCTTAAATGGGCAAGAAGTGCTCAAAAGGGGAAATCTCAAAAACCAAGAGAAGACTCCGCTCCAAGTAAAGAGGAGCCCAAACACCATGGCGGTAGCACTCACAAAGAGCATGAACACAACCACCACACAAAGGAGAAAAATGCTGAACACGAGCATATTCTCAAGAAATTACACAGTAACCAAATGGATGAGTATCAATTGATTGAGCTTTTTGAAAAAGTTTTCTCTCTAAAAATCCAAATAACCAGCGGTTACATCAACAACTACTCTTATACCAAAGACGATAAAGTGCATAGTGTTAATTTTGAAAAAATCAAACTTGATTTGATCAATCACTTAACCCAATAACCTACCTTAAGAAGACTTCATATGCCTTACCCATTTGAATATGCAGTAGTCAATAAATCAGAGGAAAAACTATTTAGGGATAAGCTACCCCAGGTCAGCTCCTCTATTCCCGAGCTCTTTAGAACCATGAGCATTGCCTACAGAAGCATTGAGCAGCGCAATATCTACGGCAAGTACGGAGGACTTAGAAGAGATAATGGTTTTGAGACATCGCTCAATTTAGTCTGGGTCGCAATGCTCAACGACCATATTATCGGAATTGACGCAGATATATCGACCTATGTTGACGTTTTAAGAGCGCTTTGTCTCAAGTGGTATCAATTCGGGAATAGTTTAGATGCTTGTCTATTTTTTGGTTATTATTTTTACCTCTTCAACAGCCAATCAAAGTTTATTGTTAGAGATCAAATTAAAGATTTGAAATTCTTAATTGATAACGCCAACAGGACGACGCAAGACCCGGCAACCCTATCCCTGATCAAGCCAAGTTACTCCGGAGCTTGGTATCAAACCGACCAAGGCATTGGGGACAAGCTGAGCAATATCTTTATAAAAAACGGGGATCTCTCAAAAGTAGGATTACCCCTGCCCGGGTATCAACTCACTTTTAGCGAAACGTATCAATACGACCTAAGAGCACCTCATTTCATAAGCGAGGAACAGATCGAAAAACCCGTTATTCAAGATGGTAAAGTAATCATCTCTTGCCCTAAATGCCGGCAAAGGTGCAGAGGAGCCAAGTTTGAGCACATTGAGATGACTTGCCCTAAATGCTCACAAAAGTGGACTCAAAGAATTTAACCTTAACCCGGTTAATGCCCTAGTCGAGACTAAGTTAATGGCATCAGAAATCGAATCCCGCAACTCTGGCAACTAATAAAGCCCTAGCAGCCAGCGTGGCTCCTGGCTACCCACTAAGCTACTACGTTAATCCACTGCCCCTGGGCAGGGGCGCTCATTAAATTGCGCTGAATGTCTTGCAAAGCAGTTTGCAGAGTAGATGCAGTTACTGTAGAGGTCAGCCCCATTGTTGCAAACAAGCTATTCGCGCTTTGAATCAATGAGTCAAGTGCAGCAATTGAAGGACTGATGCCAGTACCGCCAGGCTGATCCACACCTTGAGACTGAGTAACTGCAAGCATCTCAATCATGGATTGAACGCTTGAATAAACGCGCCCCACTACCCACCCGTGAGTATTCGAAATATTTTGCGCAACCTCTTGTTGCTGGGTTGTTGTGCTATTTGATTGAGTAGACGCGCCGCCAACCCCAACATTAGCACTGCTATTTTGAGCTGAAGTTAAAGAAGTGGCACTCCCATCAGCTACTGGCGCCGGCACCGAGTCCAAGCCCGGCAAGTATCGATCATATGACTGATACAGGTCGGTTGTAGGGGAGTTAACCCCGCTTTGGTTGGCGGTTGTGTTTAGTGAGTTAGGCGTTAGAGCTTCAGGAATCGACTGGGACGTGATAAATTTAGCCGAAGCGTTAATGGCTTGATCAACTGAGTTTGATCCGACTATGGCACTTTGGGGATTGAGCGCGTTAGCGTTGCCCAAATGACTAAGCAAGGCAGGCGCCGAGACATCCTCTTGGGCCGATAAGTTGGTTTGAGATTGAACCGTAAAAATCAATGAATTTACAAAGGAGTTGATCTGTGCACCTGCAGCATCAACCATACTTCCTGGAGAAACTTCGTTTGCTAGTAAAGCATTCACATTGCTGCTGGGACCAATAGACTTGGAATTGGCAACTTGAACATTCAAGGCTTGAACGATTGAATTTTTAATAACGGAGAAAATCTTAGGGGATACGATCGTAGGATCTTGATTGCTTTGATGCGTTAAAGAATTCGTATTACTGCTTGAGGCCGCACCTACTGCGTTGCTGGTGACGTTGCCTTGAACGGAGTTGATATCAGACTCCAAACTAGCCATTAATGCATTAGGACTGGCTAGGTTAGAGATATTTTGATTTCCAGTGTTTGACAAATAGGAATTGATCACCGAAGTGCGAACGCCAGGCGCACTGGGCTCCATATTGATGATGTCTAGTCCCTGGGTCAAGGAACGCGAGGACATGAAGGTCTGAGCAAGCATAGGATTGCTTGATGACCTAGAGTACGGGGGTATTACGTTCATGACTTTATGACGATGACTAAAACACTAGGTTTTAAAAGGATTCCATGATACTTAATTTCACAAGATTTAGAAAGTGCTTTTCATCACTTTTTCGCCTTAATGATTGAATACTCAATCAATATGACTGTGATTTCACGTAGCCCATTAAGTGCCCCCTGATACTTGCGGACCTCCTAACTAGTCAAGAATCACCCAAAAACCGCCAAAAAACAGCTGATTTAGGCTTATTTTGAGCAAATTTAGCCATATTAGACGCTCAGGGCAGAATTTGCGAGGCGAAGGGCTTAACATTAGCCATGAAAAGAACATTCCAACTCCAAATAGAGGGTAAAAAGCCCGAGCGCGTCTTGGACTCCATCAAGCATGAGGTCCGTAAATACCTAAAACGTGAACGCAGACGCCTACTCCCCCTCGGTACAGATTACTGGGACTTTGACTGTAAATTCGGGGTCACAGAAGAGTCCAGCGAGGTCGTCCACCTGTCAGCGATCATTACGCGTATTGACGAGATTTCAAAAGCCAACGGAACTCAGCTTTATGTTGAGATCATAGCCAAGGCCGTTAAACGTAAACCCAGAGTAATTACTCACGGTAGCGAGGATGAAGGGGAAGTTATAGAGGGTCAAACGCAGCCCAATGAATCAGACACTCCTCAGCCAAATACCCAACCAGTTGCTCAGTAAAGCCTTTGCTCACTCTTGATCACCCTTGGATGCGCTCTGGCATTCAACTCCAAGCATCCTCCATTTAAAAAGGCCTTAACCTACTAAAACGGTTAAGGCCTTTTGCTAAGTAACTTCAGTATCAGAATGCCAAGGGGTCAGGACGTACTTGAACCTTGAAAATTTTGGGTGGTGTATCTTTGTTACCGTCACCACTGTGAAAGTTAGCACGAGTTCCAGATGAGGTCCAAATTCCCTTACCCTTCCAGCCTTTGGTTGCATCATCAATTCTTCCGTCCACATTCTTCGTAAAGAAGCCCAGTGGGTAAGGAACATGAAGGGTTACCATCTTTCCATTGACTAATGCAACCAGTGCCTCGCCACCGTTGGAGGATGCAATTGGTACATCACGACCGAGTCCAAGTGTATTAAATAGGTCAACCCAAATGTAGTAAGCCCCGTCAGCACTCCCACTGGCGTCATCTACGTTTTTAAACTGTGGGCCAGGAAGCCTAAATAGAGTCCATCCTTCTTGGCACTGCTTGCCCTCAGCGGTGCTGGGGCCGTTGAGCGGTCCTTTGCACTTAGATCGATCAAAGCTTGCCATATGTCCACTGGAAAGAACTGTCCAGACAACACCCTTGGAGTCGATATCAATACCGCGCGCTCCAAACGTACCTTGTGGTGGTTGATAAACCTCGGCAAGAGCTGTGTGTGTGGGATCTGAACCTGGGCTTAGCCGAATAATATAACCGGGCTGGTCGATTCTAGAGAACCCAACATCCATTGACTGGCCCCAGATCGCATCATCCACGGGGGAAGACTGCACGCCGTAAAAACCAGCAATGATGCGTTTGTCCTTAGTTGGATCGAGCGGCTCTTTAGCCTCAGCATAGTCATCACGTTTGCCGTTTCCATTGGTATCGATAATGAGAGGGGTCCAACCCTGAGATTTTTGCTCGTCCCTTGTCTCAAGAAACATTTTCGTGTTCAACCAACCCACCACTGGGGCTGCAGCCCCACCAGCGCTGGTCCAAAGCGTGTTGTCCTTGTCGCGGCCAAAATACAAATGTTGAGTCGTAAAACACGTATTGATCAAGACCCATTCCTGTGTCTTAGGATCGTAGACTGAGAGCTGTCTGCTTGATGAGTTCAGCGGAGCCACTTGAGCAGAGGGATGCGCAGATCCCTTCTTGCAAAACTCTGGATTATCCTCACCCCGGTTCCTTGCAGCAAACCAAAGCAGTCCCTTATCGTCCCAGATCAGATTGTGGATACTGTCGTGTCCATCCCATATCGGCTCATCACCCCAGTAAGCAGAGGTCGAGCGAGGAAGGTCTAGCGATGATGGTGTTTTAGCAGCGGCGTAAGGCATGCGAATAGCTGAGGCCACATTAGTCGATGGGTTAAGCGTTGGCACTAAATCGGTACTCTCCTCTGATGCTCCGTAGATCAAACCATTTGCATTCAAAGTTGGATTACGCTTATCTGTTGAGATCGCATCATGCATGTAATGCTTGGGGGTTGACCAGTCCCACATGGTGTAAACAGCGTTGCGCTCAACGCCCTGGGGTCTCTCGGGTTTGGCAAATGGCACCTCGCCTTTGGCAATTCTGTCTGTCCAATCTGCATACATTTTGAGTCCACGCTCAGGGCCAAGACGCCCAAGAGCCAATGCCATGTTGGTCAATGCTTGACCAGCTTGGGTGCGCTGTGCCCACTGACCAAAGCCATCGCCTGGATGTTGGGATTTAAAGAGCTCAGGGACCTCTCTCACGCCGCGTGTACCAAGGGCGTGACAGGATTGGCAGGAGTTTTTCATCGTGTCTAACCAAAAGGCCTGTGACTTCATGAAAGTTGGTATGCCGTTACCTTTCTCGCCGGTGCCAGGAAATTCGCTCGCCTTTGGCACATCGATCATGGAGTACCAGTACATACCTGGGTAATACTGGGCTGCAGCTTTCTCAGAGGGAGCCACAACAGCGGTTAACTTTAACTCTTGACCTGGGGCTGTATTAACCTTGGGTGAATCGATCAGTCCATACCCACGGACCCAAACTTGATATTTGGCTTTAGGTAACTCAGGTATGACGAATCGACCCTGATCATCCGTTGCAACTATCTTGGCAAACTTGGTTGGCAAGTCCGAGGTTTCTGCGATCACCCACACCCCAGCCTCAGGCCCCTTTGGGCCGCGGACAACACCAGCAATTTCTTTGTTGGTGATTTTGGCCCATGGTGCGGCTTGCAAACTTGCGCTTAAAGCGAAAGTGGCAATACCAGCCAATAAAGCAACAGTTGATTTAAGTCTCAAGTCGTCTCTCCAGTGATTTGATGATTGGAAATGCTTTTAATTTAAAACACTTTCAAACGTCCAAGGTGCCCCAGCGCAGAAGTGTAAAAGTGGCCCCACAGCATGATTTATCTGTCGAGCCAGCATCAATCCAAAATATTAACACGCAGGAATTAAATTTTTATACGTGAAAACCAAGGCGTTCATGGGATAAACCATTAGCCCAAAAGATTGGTTTCATACCGTAATTACTTTTAAGGAGTGAATCAATTTTTTAGGTATTTCAAATAAGCTTAGTGATTGAGCTAATCTTTAAACCGGTTGGTGATGGGATAGCGCCAATCCTTACCAAAGCTTCTGTGCGTAATTCTGATTCCTATTGGGGACTGTCGTCTCTTGTACTCACTTATCTTTATTAATCGCGTCACACGCTCAACGTCGGCCCTTGGGAAACCGGCTTGAACAATTTGCTCAACGTTCATATCTTCTTCCATATAGCGCTCAAGAATAGCATCAAGCACCTCATAGGGCGGCAAACTATCTTGATCCGTTTGGTCTGGGCGAAGCTCTGCGCTTGGAGGGCGGGTAATGATCCTCTGGGGTATTGGATTGGCCCCCCTTGCAAATGGATCATTCTCATTTCGCCACCGTGCCAAATTGAACACCATCATCTTGGCAACATCTTTGATGACGGCAAAACCACCCGCCATATCCCCGTAAAGCGTGCAATATCCGGTTGCCATCTCACTCTTATTGCCCGTCGTTAGAACGATGGAACCCTTTTTATTAGACAACGCCATTAAAAGCGTTCCTCTGATGCGAGCTTGGATGTTCTCCTCCGTTGTGTCACTTCTTAAACCTTCAAACTCGCCCTTAAGGGAGCTTAAAAATGCATCAAATTCAGGTTTGATACTGATCTCATCATACTGAACGCCCATTCTTTGTGCCATCTCTTTTGCATCGACCCAACTGATCTCAGCGGTGTACGCAGACGGCATCATCACCGCCCTTACCTTCTGCGGACCCAGCGCGTCCACAGCAATTGCAAGCACCAAAGCTGAATCAATCCCACCCGAGAGGCCAATAATGACACCAGGAAATCCGTTTTTACCAATATAGTCTTTTACGCCAAGGACAAGTGCACGCCAAAGATCAAACTCAGTACTTCCTCCATCTTCCACCTTGGCGACTAATTGAGGGGACTTTGAGTTGTTTGAGATTGCAATATCGAAATCTTCCTCCTCAAAACTTTTAGCTCGCCCAACCAATTCACCCGTTGCACTCAAGACAAAAGAGCGCCCTTCAAAGACCACCTCATCTTGTCCCCCGACTAAATGAGCGTAGATGAGCGGAAGCCCTGTCTGGGCTACCCGGCTACGCATAGCCTCCTCGCGCTCCAAGCCCTTACCCACATGGAAGGGGGAAGCGTTCAAAACAGCTAGCAACTGTGCCCCCTGTTTTACACAGCTTTGCGCGGGCTCTTCAAACCAAGCATCCTCGCAAATCAGCAATCCCACCTTCACACCTAAGACCTCGAATACACAAGGCTCTGTGCCAGGTGCAAAATACCTTCTTTCATCAAATACTTGATAATTAGGTAACTCACGCTTAGCGTAGGATGCAACCACTCGACCTTCGCTCAAAACACTGGCCCTGTTTTGGCGCTGTGCGGTGCTGACAGAGCGGGTGCGTAGGTCCCCACCTGTTGGGTGGCCAACGACAACGTGAAAGTCTCTTAGGTTCGCCAACTCTTTGCAGATACGAGCCAACTCGCTATCACAGGCCTTTATGAAGGAAGGTCTCAAAAACAAATCCTCGCACGCATATCCGCAAAGGGAGAGCTCTGGGGTGAGGAGCAGTCTCACACCGCGTTCATAGGCCCGGCGTGAGGCATCAATTATTTTGTCTGCATTGATGGAAATATCTCCAACCACAAAATTAAGTTGGGCAATACAGATTCGGTCAAGTTGAAGGGTCATAATTTAGAACAAAACAAACTTATAAAAGATTCATCAAAATATCAACATTTAATGCAACACTTGATCACTTCGGTGCGATCAGGTGAAAAAAAACCAAGTACGCTTCAGCTACCCCACTTTCATAAATGAGTCTTAAGTAAAAATGCAGCCGACGCCATCCGAAACATCAGAACTCCATGATTATGACATCCAAGTTCTAAAAAGCACGCGCGACATAGACCCCTTGGAGTGGAATTCACTCCTAAAGATTCAACCCACCCCAACGCCCTTCATGAAGCACGAGTATTTGAGTGCGATGGAGCTGAGCGAGAGTGCCACTGCCCAAACGGGGTGGATTCCCAGGTTTATAACCATACGTTCAAAACAGTCGTTGATTGCTGCATGTCCCCTTTATCTGAAAATGCATTCCTACGGTGAATTTGTCTTTGACTGGGCATGGGCCAATGCGTACGAGCAACACGGACTGGAGTATTACCCCAAAGCCCTTGTAGCGGTTCCGTTTACTCCCGTTCCAGGAACGCGCCTGATGGCAAAAGATGAACAAACTCGTAGCCTACTCGCTGCGGCAATAAAGGCTTGGACCCAAAAGGAAGGTCTGTCCTCTGCGCACCTGCTCTTTGGCTGTGCGCAGGATATCAAGGCATGCGAAGCGAATTCTTATTCGCTCAGGCACACGGTACAGTTTCACTGGCAAAACGCTAATTACAAAGACTTCGCTGACTTTTTAAGCAGTCTCAATCAGGAGAAAAGAAAGAAAATCAAACAAGAGCGAGCAAAGGTTACGAAAGCGGGGGTAAGCTTCATCTCTAAATACGGCTCAGAGATAAATGACGAGGACTGGTCATTTTTTTATAAATGTTATGAGCGTACCTACTTAGAGCATGGAAATGCGCCCTACTTAACACCTGATTTTTTCAAACGTATGCAACAAAGTATGCCCACCAATTGGGTGCTGTTTATTGCAAGCAATGAGAGAGGCGATCGAATTGCGAGTAGTTTGGTGGCTGTGTCGGATGAAGTGCAAGAGGCACAGATATCCGAATCTAAAGAAATGACCGGCTCAAGGGATTCAAATCTCGCAACAAATGAGCGTTATCACCGAGTTGCATATGGTCGCTATTGGGGCGCCTTAGAGCGGGTAGACTGCTTGCACTTTGAGGCCTGTTATTACCAGCCCATCGAATGGTGCATCCAAAACGGAGTTCAACGATTTGAGGGTGGAGCGCAAGGGGAGCACAAGATGGCTAGAGCCCTACTCCCAGTTAAAACCAGTAGCGCCCATTACCTTGTTCACCCCTCTTTTGCATCTGCGGTAGATAATTTCCTAAACAGAGAGGAACAAGGAATTGAGAACTACATGGAGGACTTAGAACGCAGAACCCCCCTTAAATTAGGGGGGTCTCTCAGTAGCTAGAAAAGTTATGAGGTGCTTGAGCCTTTATCCTTGAAATGAGTAAATTCCAAGGAGCCAATGGCTGATAACGATAGCGGGCTATGCTTTATTTTGTGCGTTGTAATTGGCAATTCCGTCCATTACCTCTTTTTTAGCAGACTCTGGACCTTCCCATCCAATAATCTTGACCCACTTGCCTTCCTCTAGATCTTTGTAGTGCTCAAAGAAGTGCGCGATCGTTTTGAGTCTCAGAGGGTTTAAATCTTCTGGCTTTTGCCACTGCGTGTAAATGGAGAGAATTTTGTCTGTCGGGACAGCCAAAATCTTTCCATCTTCCCCGGCCTCGTCCTCCATTTTCAAAATACCAATAGGTCTGCAAGTCACGACTACGCCGGGAATTAAGGGCACCGGAGTGATGACTAAAACGTCCACAGGGTCACCATCACCACTGATGGTCTTAGGCACGTATCCGTAGTTGGTTGGATAGTGCATAGAGGTGCTCATAAATCGGTCTACAAAAATCGCACCCGTCTCCTTATCGACTTCATACTTAACTGGGTCAGCATTCATTGGAATTTCAATGATGACGTTAAAAGATTCGGGCACATTTTTACCGTGGGAGACGTTATCTAAAGACATGATTTAAATTGATTTTTGTTAAAAAAAGAAAGAAGCTTCATGAACTGACTAAGGCATAACCCTTTGGAGAGCCAAATTGGTCTGCCGTGTGAGTCAGTACTAACCCGCATTTTACAGATCCTTTGAGCCTAAATTACGTTTTTAGTGAATTCAATCGCTTACAGTAGCAAAGCCGGGTCGATTTTAAACCGTCGATTCGGCCAGTACGGCTTGACTAAAAAGAGTTAAAGAGATTTAGTCACGTGGCCGTTATTAAACGTTTTGGGATCATTTAGGTAACTTTTTGGTACCAAGACGCTTAGCAATGATCTCTGTTTAATTTGAGAAATTAATTAAAGGAAACTTTATGTCTGAAAGTTCTGCACTGATATTTGCACTTATTTGCGGACTGATCGCCGTACTTTACGGCTTTTGGGCTCGCGCCTCCATCCTGTCCCTAGATGCTGGTAATGCTCGGATGCAAGAGATAGCGACTGCCATTCAACAAGGAGCAGCCGCGTACCTTGCCAGACAGTACCGAACCATCGCAATGGTGGGGATCGTATTGGCAGTGTTGATTGCCATATTCCTACCACTGCAAACCGCAGTCGGATTTGTAATTGGGGCAGTGCTCTCAGGGGCCTGCGGCTTCATTGGGATGAACGTCTCAGTTAAAGCTAACGTTCGCACGGCTCAAGCAGCAACTCACGGCATAGGACCCGCATTGGATGTCGCCTTTAAAGGGGGAGCTATCACGGGTATGTTGGTGGTTGGACTGGGACTTTTAGGTGTGACCGGTTTTTATTGGTACTTGGTGGGTAGCGCTGGCCACCCCAACGGAGAAGCGTTAGCGACGTTACTCAATCCACTTATTGGTCTGGCATTTGGCTCATCACTGATCTCCATCTTTGCTCGTCTTGGTGGCGGAATCTTTACCAAAGGCGCCGATGTAGGTGCAGATTTGGTGGGTAAGGTAGAGGCCGGCATCCCTGAGGATGATCCTCGCAACCCAGCAGTGATTGCGGACAACGTGGGCGACAACGTCGGCGACTGCGCAGGCATGGCAGCAGACCTCTTTGAGACCTACGCTGTTACTTTGATTGCAACCATGGTGCTAGGAGCATTGGTTGTGACCAACGGTCATGGTGAGGCAGTTTTATACCCTCTGGTTCTTGGTGCAGTCTCAATCATAGCTTCCATTATTGGTTGCTTCTTTGTCAAAGCAACTCCGGGGATGAAAAACGTAATGCCAGCGCTCTACAAAGGGCTCATCGTAGCTGGCGTGCTAAGCCTGGCAGCATTTGCTTATGTAACCTGGACTTTAATGCCAGATGACGCCATTACACCTACAGGCTCACGCCTGTCCTTGTTCGGCGCCTGTGTTGTTGGCCTCGTCTTAACAGCTGCACTGGTCTGGATTACGGAGTACTACACAGGTACTGATTACGCGCCTGTCAAACATGTAGCCCAGGCCTCCACTACAGGGCATGCAACTAACATCATTGCAGGTATTGGCGTATCCATGAAGTCAACCGCTTGGCCAGTGCTGTGCGTGTGCTTAGCCATCCTAGCCTCCTTTAGCTTGGCCGGGCTGTATGGAGTAGCTGTAGCAGCAACCGCAATGCTCAGCATGGCAGGAATCATTGTGGCCTTGGATGCCTACGGTCCCATTACGGATAACGCAGGGGGGATTGCAGAGATGGCTGAGTTACCCTCCAGTGTTCGTGATGTCACTGATCCTTTAGATGCTGTAGGCAACACGACCAAAGCCGTCACTAAGGGTTATGCGATTGGCTCTGCAGGACTTGCTGCGTTGGTTCTATTTGCAGATTACACCCACAAGTTAGAGAGCTTTGGAAACTCAGTGACCTTTGATCTCTCAGATCCCATGGTTATTGTGGGCCTCTTTATTGGTGGACTGATACCCTACCTCTTTGGCGCAATGGCGATGGAGGCTGTGGGCAGATCAGCAGGCGCAGTGGTAGAGGAAGTGCGCAGACAATTTAGAGAAATCAAAGGCATCATGGAAGGCACAGCTAAGCCCGAATACGGACGCGCAGTTGATATGCTGACCACGGCGGCTATTAAAGAGATGATGATTCCCTCACTACTCCCAGTGGTTGCACCTATCTTGGTTGGACTCATTTTGGGTCCTAAAGCGCTCGGTGGATTGCTAATGGGAACCATTGTCACAGGCCTTTTTGTAGCGATTTCGATGTGTACCGGAGGCGGTGCATGGGACAACGCAAAAAAATACATTGAGGATGGCCACTTTGGAGGTAAAGGGAGTGACGCACATAAGGCCGCGGTAACGGGGGACACCGTTGGCGACCCATACAAAGATACAGCTGGACCGGCTGTAAACCCTTTGATCAAAATTATCAACATTGTTGCCCTGCTGATCGTTCCACTTTTACCTGGCAGCCATATTGCCAAGGCTTCTGTGCCGCAAGCAAATATACAAAATCCGCCTGCCATCACCGCCCCTGCAGACAGTGCAGCAGCGGCGCCAAGCCCAGAGCCTAGCGCCCCCTCCGCTGCTCAACCCAAATAAAGCGGGAAAGCGTTGAGAAGGTAAATATCTTTATTAATCTATTTCCCCCAAGGGTTTTCTTTGGGGGATTTTTTTATGGTGCGTTAAACGCACCTCAAAATGGCCAGGTGGTGGAAATGCTAGGCACTATTGATAAGAAGTGTTCCGCAACATCCGACGGCATGGTTAAGTTTTTGTTTGCAGCCAGTCTGCGTAGAGTGGAGAGGGAATGCGAACCTAGCTTGACAATTACTATCCGTTGGCCAGAGCTAGGCACGCATGTTATCCGTACGCGGGAGAAGCCATAAATGCTGAGAGTTGGAATACAGAGTTGGGACTTCTGGGGATGATTTTAGGGGGTGGATCTTTCAACTTGAAACGTCCAGTCGTGACCGAGCTTGATTGCGCGTTGTTCCACTGAGGCAAGAGTGAGACTAAATCGATCAGCTTTTGGGAACCTAAGAACTCTTCAATCAGCGAGACAAAAGAATTCTCAATCAGCATGGTATCGATTGCAAGCAAAGACGGATCATGCTCATTTGTAACGGAATTGCCATTCGTATTTAGAGTGTTATCTTTTGTGGTTGTAGTTGTAGTTGTAGCCGTAGATGCCGCTGCCTGCTCTCGTGCATAGGAGCTAGACTTATCGAAGATTCGGACCAAATCCAATACCGTGAGTTCCTCAATGTCAGCGCTGAGTTGATATCCCCCGCCAGGACCTTTGACTGACTTGATGATTTGATTGTTCTTCAACTGCTTGAGGATCTGCTCCAAATTGGATACGGATAACCCAGTTGACTCTGCCAACTCTAAGGTGGTGACCATTCTTGACCTTGAACCACAGGCAATCAAAACTGTGACGTCTAATCCTGTAATAGCGCGTTTTGAAATCATAGTTTCCTCGCGAAACGTTATTTACCAACCTACTGATTCGTAGATTTTACAACCCAAAACAAATAAAATCTATGGATAAATTACTAAATATCTTAAATACGACTCAAAAAAGGAGTCAATTTAACCCTATAATCTATTCAATATCTACTCATTTATAGAAAAATGAACCAATTATCTACTCCCGTTTACTACAAAATCGGTGCAGTCTCAGAGCTTACCGGGATACCTGTTACAACTATAAGAGACTGGGAAAATAGGTATAAGGCGTTTATTCCGACAAAAACTAGCGGTAATCACCGTATGTACCAACAAGGTGATGTCGATCGTGCACACCTGCTCAAGCGGCTCAGCGAAAAAGGGCAATCCATTAGTACGATGGCCCATCTCTCTAACACTGAACTTCAGGCATTACTTAGAAATTACCAACTAGCTCACAACGAAATTAACAACTCTAAAGATCCGGCGCAAATAACTCAAAGCGGGGATTTCAACCCCTTGCACGCGTTAAATGCATTTGCGCATCCAGGCCAGCCCCAACCTCGGGTTGTAAAGGCAACGGTGATTGGACTAGCTTTGGCAAGACGTTTAGAGGGGGCTAAATTCACAAGCGCTTTTACCCGTGCAAAACTGCACTTAAGCAAAGTGTTTATGGATCTACAAAGGGCAAGAGAGGAGTTTGGCCGCTATCCACAGTCGTCCACCGAGCAATCCTTAGAATCTTTTAGTCAACTGGTCATCGTCAGCCAAAATACCCTGCACCAAGACGCTGCAGACGAAATTTGTACTTTGATACAAGGGCAACCAGCAAGACAGGTCATTGTTCTTTATCAATTTGCTCCAAGTACCGTTACTGAAAAACTAAGGAAATCAGGCATTATCCTTAAGCGAGAACCCCTCACTGAGCGTGAGTTAGCAGAGCTTATCACCTCTGTACTAGTTATCGATGCGGAGCAGACCATAGCGACAACTAATGACCCAAAAAACTTAGAGACTATCAATAACTTAGCACTCATACCGCCAAGAAAATACTCCGACGAATTACTACTGAAAGTAGCCACAATATCAACTGATATATTCTGTGAATGTCCCAAGCACGTCAGTGAGATCATCACACAACTTGCAAGCTTTGAAAAATACAGTCAAGACTGTATGAGTCAATCGCATGATGACAAAGAACTGCACGGATATCTGAGCAGCGTTTCCGGAACTGCCAGAGCCCTGTTTGAACTTGCTCTAGAGAAAATTGCCGCCCATGAGGGAATTGATTTAGAAACTTAACCCTCCCTCTATGATTCTTGTCAAGCCCACTCACCACCACCTCCAAAGCTATCTCAGGGCACTAGAGTCGGGTTGGCATGATCTGCCAAAAGGCACTTCACCTGAATCAGTGAGAAATAAAATAAGAGACATACAAGGGGATCCGAATGGTTTTTTCAACTTATTTGATGATCCTCAGGCGAGTGCCCTGCCCTATCTGCTTCCCGATCAAACGGTAGCCTACGCTGTGCCTAGCATTAGGCGTTGGATTTGGGATGACGAGGGCGAACAGTACTGCGGTACAGTTTCACTTCGATGGCAAAAAGGGACGACCGAACTCCCCTCTCATCTCATGGGCCATATTGGGTATACCGTTGTGCCGTGGATGCAAAAAAAAGGGTACGCAAGTTTTGCGCTTCAAGAGATCTTAAAAATTGCAAGCACACAAGGGCTCAGTGTCGTTCAAGTGGTGACGGACGTTACTAACACTGCGTCTATTCGAGTAATCGAAAAAAATGGTGGGACGCTTTTACACACCTTCACCAAACCAGAAATGTACGGCGCTGGACTAGCGAA
>CAJAYT010000013.1 GCA_903949285.1 uncultured Burkholderiales bacterium | reverse complement strand
TAATGGTCTGTCACCGTATTACCAAGCAGACTCCAAACTCCTTTGAATTCATCGATCTGGCCGATCAATTTAACACTTTTCATGCTGGCATTGAAAAACTGAGAAATAAAGGACATTTAGCCTCCTTTTTACTGTTTATATATTCAGTCGTAAAAAAATAAACAGATACATTTGAATTTAATTAATACTTTTAAATTACTTTTGGATAGTTTTTTGATGTAATGGGTATTTAATTTATCTATTTATTTTAGCATTAGATATTATTTATATCCAAATATTTTTCTGAAAATTTGAATATTTATAAGGACTATAAAATTAAAATCCATTAATAACCAATTTTCAGAAAAATAAAAATCAATTTCTTTATTACATATAAATCAATTTTTTGTTTAAATAATAATTTTAAGTAATAAAGGTTGTGTGCAATTTATTGCCGCTGGAACTTGGCGTCATTTTCAGTTGGCATTGACTGAGTAAGGTCGATTTTTAAATTTTAATAATACTTAAACACTAATAATATTCTAAAAATTAGTACTTGCCAAATGCATGTGCTGAGTCATCGAAAATTGCCTAAATTTTGTACAAATCACCTTATTTCTGAAGCGTTTTTAAATTGCATTGAAGTAATACTTTGAGTGTATTAAAACCCGGATTTTTTTTGACATGTATGCCTAATTACACAAATGATCCAAATAAGAATACCTTGGTATTATTATGTTGTATTTTGTAACTAAAAACTAATTATATTTAGTAAAATTGCGCTAAAGAAATCAGCGCGTTGTGCCGATATATAACTGGCGCGAATCTCGCTAGATTAAACGGCAATTTGTCATCTCCAGTCCCTTATGAAAACTATAAAAATGAGAGGCGATCCTCGAGTCGCTAAAGCTTTCTGTCCCCTACAGGTTTGTGGGCAGAAGACTATTTCCAAAATCTTAGTCACTTTTCTGTTGTCCTCTTTTGCTGTTTGTTCGCTCGCGCAGCAAAGGCCCGATCCATTCTCAAGCTACAAGCAACAGCAACAACTGCCCGAAGCTGGTTCGACCTACAAGCAAATCGAGCAAGGACTCAGGCTTCCAATGCCTTCGCTTAGTGAGGAAAAGAAGGCAGAAGAACCCAAGGAGGCAAACACCTCAGTGCTGTCAGTGAGCGTTACCAAATTCAATGTTTTAGGTAATACCTTACTGAGCCAACTTCAAATTGACGAAGTATTAAACCCATATGTAGGTAAGTCGCTCACATTTGAAGATCTGCAAAAGGTAGTCCAAATCTTAATCGAGCAATACAAACAATCAGGCTGGATTGTGAGGGCCTACCTCCCCAAGCAAGAGGTTGGCAACGGTGAAATTGTTATTCAAGTTGTCGAGGCGAAATTTGGTGGCACCTCGTTTGAGAACACCAAGAAGAGCAGAATTTCTGAGGCCAGAATGTTGGCAATGGTTGAATCTGTCCAACAAAAGGAGAGATTTGTACGCTCAGGCGCAATTGACCGAGTGCTGTTACTTTTAGATGATGTACCCGGAATCGGCGTTACGGGTAATTTGGTGGAGGGTAAAGGCGAGGGACAAACAGATCTTCTTCTCAAGGTCGTCGATAAACCCCTCCTCAACGGATATGCAACTGTCGACAACACCGGTTCAGCTTCTACAGGCCCCAACAAATTCAGCTCTTCTGCCACATTGAACAGTTTGCTTGGATTTGGAGACCAACTCCAAGCAAGTGTGGTCAGAACAACAGGGAGTGCATTTGCAAGATTTGCGTTTAGCGCTCCCATTGGGTACGACGGTATGAGAGCCGGAGTTCACTACTCAACTATGAATTACAAACTGGTTGGTAGTTTCTCCGGACTAAGCGCCACCGGTTCCGTTAAAGACGGAGGCTTAGACCTCTCATACCCCCTAGTGCGTGGTCCCTCTCAAAACTTAAACGTAACACTGGTCGGTTCACATAAAGAGCTCAACAACTATGCAACGGGAATTGCTACTTCTACCTACACCATGGATACAACCAACCTAACGTATTCAGGAAACAGCTCTGATGAGTGGAGCGGCGGCGGGATGAACGCTGGAAGTCTTTCCTTCTCCTCTGGTTATGTCAATCTAAACGGATCTATCAACCAACCCAGCGATGCACAGACTTACCAAACAGCAGGTAAGTACTTTCACACGAACTTTAACCTCTCTCGCGAACATAACCTGAACGACCAATTGACAGCTTACGCTTCATACGGAGCGCAGTATGCAAACAAGAACCTAGATTCATCTGAAAAAATGTATTTGGGAGGTGCAAACGGTGTGAGAGCTTACCCAACCAATGAAGGCGGCGGCGCTGCAGGGCAGATCGCAACTTTTGAGCTACGTGAGCGTATGGATGAGCACTGGTCTCTTACCGGGTTTTATGACTACGGAAAAATCAAACAATATCAAATCAACATTGACGTCAACAACAATCCACTGTCCGTCAATTCACCCAATAACTATGCACTTCAAGGGTACGGTGCAACTCTTGGTTGGAGATCCGTTGGGGGGACAGATATCAAGGCAACAGTTGCAAAACGCGTAGGGGACAACCCAGCAGCGAATCTAACGACGAAGATGGACTCTGACGGCACTTACAGAAATCCCCGTATTTGGGTAGTTGCAACCGTACCGTTCTGAATTAACTGAAATCCTCAAGAGATGAAACAAAAAAGACTTCAAAGGAAAGCTACCCCTACAAGGGTAGTGGTCCTTCGTCGTCTTCGTAAAATATTCTCACAAATCACGAGTACTACGACGCAGGTCGCAGTCACCTGCTTTGCATTGGTGGTGCACGCTGGACAGCCCGTAATCGGCACAACACAACTACCGACGGGCGGAGTCGTCACGAGCGGGCAGGTTAGTATTACATCTTCTACCAATGCTAACTCTGCGACTATGCAGATCAATCAAACTTCCCAGCAGGCTATTGTTAACTGGAACACATTTAACGTCGGAGCTAATGCACAGGTAAATATTCAACAACCCAATGCCCAGTCTGCTATTTTGAACAAAGTATTAGATTCAAATACCAGCAAAATATACGGCGAAATCAAGTCTAACGGGCAGGTTTTCATCAGTAATCCTAACGGCGTTTACTTCTCGCCCACTGCATCCGTAGAGGTTGGTGGATTGGTTGCTACAACGCAGACCATCAGTGATGCGGACTTCCTTGCGGGCAATATGAACTTTACCCGCGGTGGCAGCACAGGCAAGGTTGTAAACAAAGGTAATTTGAAAGCCACACTCGGTGGTTATATTGCACTGCTTGCGCCCGAGGTCATCAACGACGGTGTAGTGGTCGCGAAAATGGGTTCTGCTGTCTTAGCCTCTGGCGATGCTATTACCCTTAACTTTAATAAAGCAGGCAGTTTATTAGGTGTAGTCACGACTCAGTCTACTGTTAATACGCTCATAGAGAATAAGAAAGCGGTTATCGCTCCAGGCGGACTTATTATTCTCTCAGCCGCTGCTGCTCAAACGATCCAATCTTCAGTAGTGAAGGTGTCCGGCTCCCTTATAGCGACAAGTATGGTGAGTGAGGGCGGAAAGATCGTTCTTCAAGGCTCCGATGTATCCGTTGCATCTACTTCAAAAATCAAGGCTGATGGAAATACCGGCGGGGGGGCGGTCTCTATCAACGCAACCCAGACAGTTGCAATTCAACCCGGTGCAACTATAAGTGCTTCATCAACTGGAAACGGCAACGGAGGAACCGTTGCCATCACCGCTGGCAATGCACTATCAGTTGGCGGTAATATTTCTGCGCAAGGCGGAGCGCAGTCCGGCAACGGTGGTAGCGTCCAAATGACAACCAACGGATCGATAGCCGTAGATGGTGGCTTGGTTGTTAACGCACAAGCCCCTAATAAAACAGGAACGACGGGTTCTTGGACCCTTAATGCGCCAACATTGAATATAGGCGCAACTACTGCCAACGCAATTTCTGCAGCACTAAATACAACCAGCGTAAATGTGAACGCTGCTGCTCAGTACTGCGCAGCTGGTTGCACGCAAGGGAGTATTGGACAGCTTCAGTTATTGCCAGGATCATCAGTTCAGAAAACAAGCGGCGCTAATACTGCGCTTAACTTTTACTCTGATAGTGCAATGGACATCTTAGGTAGCGTTAGTAACTTGTCTAGTGCTGACCTTACTATTTCTTTGAAGAGTCCTGCGCAAGTTTTAGTCGGCGCGCAAGCATCCGTTAGTGCGACACAAATCACTGCAAGTGCTCAGCAAATTGATGTATTGGGAATGCTCTTTGGAACTAACAACGGCAACAGCAGCAACTCAGGTAACAGCGGTAGCGGTAATATTCCTTTGGTTAATTTATTTGGAAGCAGAGTCAACGTTGCAGGCTCTATAAGAACGAAATCTAAAAACGGAGGTGCAAGTACTATAGATCTAGAGGGTACAGAAGTAGTCACGATCACGAACACTGGAGTAATAGAAGCTAGCTCAGCAGTAGACGGAGGCAATATAAGAGTAGTGTCTTCTAGTGGAATCGTGAATGTAGAGGGACTCATACAAACCAATGGAGGATCCGGCCGCGGCGGGACAATTGCCATATCAGGAGTAGTGAGTACTACTTTTGAAAGTGCATCGCTTAATGCGAAT
>CAJAYT010000012.1 GCA_903949285.1 uncultured Burkholderiales bacterium | reverse complement strand
CTTCCCGGTGCGTAGGTATCGATCTGACCCGGGTTCACGCTGAGGCGCGCAAATCTTTGTAAAGTTAAGCGTTATTGGCGATGACTGTGCAAATTCCGAGTGAAATGCTCGAGAACTCTGACAGCTGTGGATTTAAGATTAATTTTTAAGCGTTTCGTCTGTCCACCATTGCGTGTGCAATGGTGCCGATATCCACATACTCAAGCTCACTGCCAACAGGCACACCCCGAGCTAGGCGCGTGACTGTGAGCCCTCTTTTTTTCAAAGCCTCTGTTAGGACGAAAGCTGTAGCTTCGCCCTCGGCTGTGAAATTGTTAGCCAAAATAACCTCTTTCACAACGCCGTCACAAGCCCTATCCATCAACGATTGAATGCCCACCTCCTTGGGTCCTATGCCGTCTAAGGGACTCAGCGTGCCCATGAGCACAAAATAGTAACCCTTGTAGGCAGCCGTTTTTTCAACGGCCGACTGATCTGCAGGAGTTTCAACAACACACAAACGAGTTGAATCTCTGCTCGTGTCTTGACAGGTCGAACAAATTTGTTCCTCTGATAGTGAATGGCATTTGACGCAGTGTTGCACTGAATCATAGGCTCTGATCAAGGCCTGAGAGAGCAGTTGCGCGCCCTCTCTGTCTCTTTCCATCAAGTGATAAGCCATCCTAGAGGCTGAGCGCTCACCCACCCCGGGAAGCCTCTTAAAGGCCTCAATCAATGCCTCAATAGAGCTAGGTGCTCCCATGGGGTTAGAAAGGCAACTTCATGCCAGCGGGTAGGCCTGCGGATAATTTACCCATCTTGGCCTCACTGGTTTCTTCTGCCTTGCGGGCAGCATCGTTAAATGCAGCGGTGAGTAAATCCTCCAGCATCTCATGATCATCCATGACGGAGGGATCTATATGCACACGCTTCACGACGTGTTTGCAACTCATTTCCACACGCACTTTGCCGCTCGCCGCCTCCCCCGTTACGTCGATCTGTGCAAGCTCGTCCTGCGCTTTGCGAAGGTTTTCTTGCATCATCTGCGCTTGCTTCATTAATCCTGATAACTGACCTTTGTTAAACATTTCTAATTTCCTATGACATGACTAAATTCAAACGCGTTGTGCTTGTTTGTGTTTGGGCTCAGTGGGTTCAATGGGTTTAATACTTCCCATGATAATTTTGGCATCAAACTCTTGAACCATCTTAATGACCAGTGGGTCATTTTGAATACGCTCCAGTAATTCTTTCTCACGCGCCAAATTGTTCGCAATGTTACGACGCGCGGGGCTGTCCTTGACCACTCCAATTTCAAACTGTAGTGAGACATCATAGCCTACTGTTTTTAATGCAACTTGGAGCTGATCTTTGTGATTTTTGACATTTAAATTCTCACTCTCTACCCTGAGAATCCAAGCATCACTCTCACGACCTAGTAACTGAGACTGAAGGGCCAGTTCACGGTTTAATCCGTGAAGGAGATTGGATTCTACTAATTGAAATACGATTTCACTCCAAAAATCTCCCTCAGCCGTCATCACCAATTCTTTGACGACTCCGGGCCTTGGGATTTCAAGGGCCTGGGTCGTTTGAGTTTGCTGGTGAACAGAGACAGGAATCATCTCAGATGATTCGACTTGTTCGGTGCGGTTTTGATGGATACCACTCACGCTCATATCGCGAACAGGCAAGGAGAGCGGGGCCTTGGTATCTGAGGCACTCGCATGAGTTTGAACGGATACAGATTTAACGCTCTCCAGCGTTAGGACTGGCGGGGGCGTTGATGCAGATGGACTGACAGCCGTTTTACGAATATCGCCCTGATGCGAAGGATTTACAGCATCTTGTTTGGATACACCATCAAACTGAGCTTTGGCGTCAACATCAGTTTTTAAAGTTTTTTTTTGAGCCTCAGAATCAGATTCGACGACTGCAGTCTTGTCGCCCTCTGATTTGAATGCCAACAACCGTAGCATGATCATCGTGAGGCCAGTGTATTCATCTGGCGCAAGGCCCAACTCTTGTCTACCCTGGAGACACATGCTGTAGAGCAACTGAGTCTCATCGGGGGGCAATTCACCGGCTAAAGTTGCAATATTATCGGCGTCGGGGTCTACGGATTGGCCCTGCGTTGGTTGAGCCTGCTTGATGTTAGGAACATTTTGGACAACTGCCATACGCTGGAGTACGCGCGCCATCTCCTCAAGTGTTGATGCGGCGTTGATGCCCATTTTGCGAATATTTTCACAAATCTCAAACACTGCACTACCATTTGCTTGGGATAAGGCTTTGATCAAATCAAAGATATAGCCAAAATCAACACTACCCAACATAAGACGAACATTGCTCTCCTTTAACTCGCCACCACCAAAAGCAATGGCTTGGTCTGTTAAAGAGAGGGCGTCCCGCATCGAACCCCTTGCTGACTGGGCAATGAGATGTAGGGCTTTGACTTCGGAGCTGACGCTCTCTGTTCCCAGCACCCCTTGTAAGTGCTCCAAAATAGTCTCGGGCGCCATCGGTCTCAAATTAAACTGCAAACACCTAGAGAGCACCGTCACTGGTACTTTTTGCGGATCAGTGGTTGCCAGTACAAATTTCAAATACTCGGGTGGCTCCTCAAGGGTCTTCAACATCGAGTTAAACGCATGATTGGTGAGCATATGAACCTCATCAATCATGAATACTTTAAAGCGACCTTGTACCGGTTTGTAAACGGCTTGCTCAAGGAGTTGTTGCACCTCGTCGACGCCGCGATTAGACGCCGCGTCAAGCTCTGTATAGTCGACAAATCGTCCTGCATCAATTTGCACGCACGCATCACAAACTCCGCAGGGCTCAGCCGTGATACCTTTCTCACAGTTGAGGGACTTTGCCAAAATCCTGGAAATAGTCGTCTTGCCAACGCCGCGAGTACCCGTGAACAGGTAAGCATGGTGCAAGCGCTGCGTAATCAATGCATTTGACAACGCAGTCACCACATGTGACTGCCCCACCAATTCAGAGAAAGTTTTGGGTCTGTATTTACGGGCTAAAACGATATAAGACATAAGCCTCCATTCTAATCGGCAGAACTACTGCCCTCACCCCTCTCGTTGAAGATCTACTAAATTAACTGAGATTTAAAACAATTAGGCAAGAATGCGTACAATCTGCAGTTGACGGGCCTTCCCGCATGGTCTAGCGGCCAACCGGGTCAGGTGGGGAACCAAGCAGCCCTAACTGTGAAGCCAGTGCCGGGGTCAAGGCTCGTCAACTTACATTACCCGGTCAAACCAACCTGCAAGCACCTAGTTTTTGGCGCCCGGACAGGCCAAGGGCAGCCCATTAAGATCCTGCTTTTCTATAAAAAATTTAACTCTTCTTAAATCGCCCTGTCCTTCGATGGTGATCTTGTAGATAGAGTCGAAGTCTTTATCAGGCCAATGCGGAACAGTTTGCGCTAAAGCATTGTCAAAAGGCGCGATCAGTAGTTTCGCGATTGCATCGATTTGATGGTGCTCCCAGACTACAAAAAAAGTAGCATCTTGCACGCTCGGATTCAATAAATAACTTGCAAGCAAATCGTAATGACTTAAAGAGTACTGAAGATTGACAGGCATCTCTAAACGAATAGCAGTTGGCTCTATCGTAGCGAGTGGGCGTATGTAAGGGTAGAGCACACCGCGATCGGGCTTGAGTTCACTCGGATTGGGTGCAAGCAACTCACGCGGCGTCCCGTAATGCGCAATTAATACATCGGGCAAAGCGAGGGCTCTTTGTAACCCCTGACAGGTGAGTTGTCCCATCCCCGCCTCCGACCTCTCACCGTGACGAAACAGAAGAATCGTCTCGCTCGCCTGCGCCTGAGCGCACAAGAAAAAGAAAATGACCAGTAATAATTTATTCATAAAGCAATAAAGATGTTTAGTGATTCTAGATTATTATTTTTAGACTCACTACTTAAGTGTGCACATTTCGCTAGGACTCGCAGAGCAAGACGCCGCATCTATGTGAACGCAAATTGATTTTTAATTCTTTTAACCAATAGCACTCCAACAAGTCCTATCGGAATATGCACAAAATGAACCAAAGCCTTACAGCTCAAGATCTTTTCTCTGAAATAAAGCGTATGTCCGCTCCCGAGCGCGTTAAATTCTTCACATTGCTGAGTTCTAACGCCTTTCATGAGGATGGCATCAGCCATGATCAAGTGTTTGGTCATTTGGAGCGAGAGCCTTTCTCTGCTGGGGAGTCGGCCGAGTACTTAGAGGTTTCCATTGCGACGTTCCGACGTTCCGACGTTCCGGCGTTACGTTCAATCTGGGAAGCTGAGTCCCATTCAGATGGTTGGACGCAATCAACTCTTTTCTGCAAAAGACCTCAGAGCGTTGAAAAGAGCCAAACAATAATCCTTGCTGGGGTGAGTGATAAAGCATGAAATACCTCCCTATTCACGGCGTTGCCATTCCAGAGGTCCACATGTTTTTAATACTAAATAATTCTTATACATATTAAATAATCTAGTGATTCAGCCTGTAGACAATACTTAGGGCTATGGGCTATACTTAAATACTGTAATTAAAATCAGTATTTGTGCGCTATCACTTTATGCAAGACCTCAAAAGTTCCCCGTCAGAGCTCGTGGGCATCCATTCCAGCGAACTCACACTAGACCTGTGCGCTTGGCCTATCGTTGCAGGCTTCCCCTCCCCCGCAGCAGACCACACGCAAAAGCGAATCGACCTTAACGCGCATCTCATCCAAAACAAGGAAGCCACATTTTTGTTCCGAGTCAAGGGCGATTCGATGAGCGGGATTGGCATCTATGCAGGCGACATGCTCGTCGTGGACCGCTCACTGGACGCCAAACACAATGACATTGTGATTGCAGTACTGAACAACGAGTTCACTGTCAAGCGTTTGTACAGACGGGGCGGCGTTGTAAAGCTCATCCCTGAGAATAATCTGTACCCCCCGATGGTCATCAAAAACGGAGAGGAGTTAACGATCTGGGGAGTTGTGACGTACAACCTGCATAAACTTCACTAGCGGCGGTATGCAAAGCTCCAGGCAAAAATTACAACAACTAGCACTTGTCGACTGCAACAACTTTTATGTCAGTTGTGAAAGAGTCTTTCGCCCCGACCTCATCAATACACCCGTTATTGCGCTCAGCAACAACGATGGATGCGTGATCTCAAGATCGAATGAGGCTAAAGCACTTGGGATCAAAATGGGGCAACCCTGGTTCGAAATAAAGGCACTCGCACAAGAGCACAACGTCTTAGCACTCAGCTCTAACTACGCGCTGTACGCAGATATGTCAAACCGCGTGATGAATATTTTGCACGAGTTCGCACCCCGCCAAGAGGTGTATTCTATTGATGAATCTTTTCTAGATTTGACAGGCATGCCCTATTTAAAAGACATGAGCTATCAAATCAAACAAAGAGTGATGCAGTGGACAGGGATTCCAGTGTGTGTGGGCATTGGTCCGACCAAGACACTGGCAAAACTTGCCAACCATATTGCCAAAAAACATCCTCGCTCAAAAGGTGTCTTTAACTTTAATGAGCTGAGTGAACAGCAAAAAGACTCCCTCCTTGCCAAAATCAGCGTGAGCGAGGTTTGGGGGGTGGGTAGGCGCTTGAGCGCTAGACTCTCGGCCTATAACGTGCACACAGTGCAAGATTTGAAACTGGCTCATACGGCGACTCTTCGCGCGCAGTTTGGAGTCGTGATCGAGAAAACGCAAAGAGAACTACTGGAGCAACCCTGCATAGAACTCACGGAAGTCGAACCTGCAAAAAAACAAATCGTCTCCAGTCGCTCCTTTGGCGCGATGGTGACTGATCTGAATACTCTCAAGGATGCAGTGTCTCTTTTTACGGCCAACGCTTGCCAAAAATTAAGAGCGCAAAACTCACACGCATCCATGATTCAAGTCTTTTTAAGTACCAACCGCTTTAGACCAGAACTTGCACAGTACAACCCCTGCATCAGCGTCCCCCTGCCCCAACCCAGTAGTGATACGGTGCATATAAACAAGTGGGCCAATCACTTGGTTGAAAAGATGTTTAAAGCAGGCTATCAATATAAAAAAGCCGGTATTATGCTCAGTGAGATATCCCCAGCAAGTCAGCAACAAACAGATATGTGGGAGCCACAAGAACCAGTCGACACGAGCCTTATGCGCACGCTAGACGCACTCAACGCTCGGTACGGCAGAGGCACGGTGAGCGTCTCTAAGCAAGGCGCCGATCAGAGTTGGCATATGAAGCAGGAACGAAAATCCCCTAACTATACGACCGACTGGAACGCAACTCCGCTTGCGTGAACGCTGATAAAAGCGCACCTAGAGCGGCAGCTGAGGGAGTAAAGCGCAGATCTAAGCGCCTCTCCAAGCAGGGAGATCAATCAAGGGAAAACCCGCCAATCACGGCACTCTGATCCGATCGCTTTAGCTCTAAAATTAGAACAATAAGCGTTTGGCCACCCAACTCCTTGCAAAACCGTTGAAACAAAAAACCAGCACCGTCGAGCAAAAAGAATTGCGCGCCTCTAATAAACAAGAGTTAGAGGCCATTTGTGCTTGGATCAACGCAAATATCAACGAACACATTGGATGGGACGAACTCTCCCGTCACAGCAAACGCAGTCATACAGATCTCATCGATTTATTCAGGCAAATCAATACGACTCCTATGGCGTATATTCGCTACGTCAAAGAAACTGCAAAAGTTAAAGAAGATATTAAAGAAAAGACAACGAAAATTATTAAAGAGATTCAGCGTACAGGACCGGATGTACCGCTCAAGCGCGGTAAATTAATCACGCAAACTCGGATCTCTGAAACAGATAAACCGCACACCCAACCAGCGCAATCCCCAGCAAATTCAAAGTCTTCAAAGTCCAGTGAATCAATCGATACCGAGGGCGTAGCCCACCATATCTACCAAACCCGCAAACACGAAATCACTCATAAAATTCAGTCCATAGACCGTGAGATCAAGGTCACCATTGATAGCGATATGGATATGAAAGAAAGTAACAGCCACATCATTACACTTCGTAAAAAGCAGGACGTTAGGACTGTGGGGCTGAATAAAGAGGAGTTTTTTAACGTCGGCGATCAGTTCAATATCAGCGCACTGCTTCGCATCATGACCGCAATGAGTGAGATGCGCTGAGTTGACGACTAAAAAAGCAAAGGGGACTGATCAACAGTCCCCAGTCAAGAGCCCCTTGGGAGGGCTTATTCAGCGGTTAAAGATTACTTCTTAGCAGGCTTTTGGATCATCGAGCCGGCAAACTTGCCTCCACGCTCAATTTCCATATCAGAGTACTCTAAAGTGCCAGACACAATCCCAGATGCGCGGATGTGCAGATACTCTTCACAGTGAATTTCTTTGTTGATCTCACCTAGTACATCCATCTCACGCGCAGTCACAGTTCCTGTGATCTTTCCCTGCAACCCGACCAGTAAATTATCGGCTTTTAACTCACCGTTGACGGTACCGTGTATTTCAGCCTTACCGGGCACAGAAAACGTACCTTGAATGACAACGCCTTCGCCGATATAGATGTCTTGACCTTGAGATCTAGGCTTTGCAGAGGCACTAGCGTTAGGGTTAAAGGCAGCATTGGGATTGGAATTTAAGTTGGGAGCTAAATTCGAATTGGGATTGGGTTTAAAAGTATTGCCGACCATGGTTGTTAGTTCTCATCTAATAATAAATCAGTATATCAATTCTAATAGAAACTCTAGCGATATCCTTGAAGAACACTTCAAAAGTCGTAAAAACATATTCCCCTGATCGCTCGTCTCTTAGCACTCGCCTTTGATACCCCCTCCCTCAAGCCTGTAACCTATAGGCTTGAGGCTACAGTCTAGGCAAAAGAATGCACTTTTAAAGTGCTCCCCTTGCCTGGATTTAAGACTTTGCGCGCTCCTCCCTCAGGAAAGCTGAAGAGAAGTTGATGGGAGGGGGAATTGTGACAGCGCGAGTTCAGGGGCAAGCCCCCACCTCTAAAGGGTGCTTTCGTATTGATTTCTCGCCTAAACTCTGATTAAATTTACCAAACTTAGCAAGGTTCTCATGTTTTTGGGAGTTATTCCGAATATTTATTAAGTAATTAAGTAATTAGGTATCGAGCATTGATGCATACTCCCGTATCCACACCGGTGTTCAGTGCTCACCTTCACGATTTTAGGATTTAGACATGCAAGATGAGTTTCGCAAGCGCAACCGGATTGAGTCCATCAATTCGCTCAAAGAATCGATCGTCAATCTAAAGAGCTCCCACGCAAGCTTAGAGATGACGAGCAAAGCGTTTAAAGAGTCTATTGCCAAGGAGAAAGAAATATTTGCACACGTCTTATCTATGGATAAAGAGTTTACTCAATTCGTAAAAGATGAAGATACTTCAGTTTCAAGCTCAAACGAAACACTGAGCGAACCCAAGTTTTCTGTAAAAAGTCAAACAACTACCTCCACTGCTCTAGCGGTTGTTGCTGATACAGATTCAGACTACGATGACGAGGCTATAACGGACGAAGAATATGCTGCCAGCATAGAGGGCGTCATGTCGACTGAGAAAACGCCCACGATTACTTCAAAGTAATTCCGTGAAAGCAGGCTATGAGCGCTACGCTTAGCCTCTTAGAACGCTGCGCGAGGTTCTCCCCCACCAAAATTCAGATTATGGTTCACTCCATACCGAGACTTTTTTCATACAATTTAAAAAAAGCTCTGAGCGCTCAAAGTCATTCAACCACTCGATCAGACGTTTAAAGGACTGAGCTGCAAACCAAGCAGAGTCAACTCTTGCGAATTGACGAATAAAAGGTGCTATTGCGGCGTCAATCATTCCAAAGGCTTTGCCGCTTAAAAAAGAGTTTTGACTGAGTACATCGTTTAAATCCAGTAAAGTACTCAAGGCAAGATCTCTTTGCTCAAGTCCCTGCTCCTGCGTCATACCGTAGCGAGACGGATATTTATAGCGGTCTAATTGGTTTTTAAAAACTCCATCATTGCGCTCAAAAAGCTCAGTTGCATGTTGCGCCATCGCCTCTTTGGGCAACCAAGCGCTGGGATCATTTTGCTGCAAAGCCCAGTACATGATATTCAAGCTCTCATCAATGACCCGTCCACCCTCACCGGGCAACCAAAGCACAGGCACTGTGGCCTTGGGTGAGAGCGCAATCATATGGGGGGGTTTGCGTTTTAACTCAACCTCCCTGTGCTCAAAGTTCACCTGCGCAGCGTGCAACGCTAATCTAGCGCGCATTGCATAGGGGCACCGTCTAAAGGTATACAGAACAACCGCAGATGAATCAGTGAGCATATGAAGGGGGAAGCGCCGGTCCAGGTTTCACAAGTCAGGACAATGGTCGGTGCAGCTTAATTCTAGATTTAAAGGCACAGCGAGAGCTGCACCCTATGAATCTCTTGCACAGGCCTCGTGAATAGCGGTCCAGACCTTAAGGGGAGTAAAGGGCATATCCATTTGTGTGATGCCGTACTCGCTTAGGGCGTCCATCACCGCGTTGGCTAATGCGGGCAAGGAGCCCGTGCAACCTGACTCCCCCACCCCTTTAGAACCAAGCAGATTAAGCGTTGTCCCAAGCTCAACGGTCTCATTTGTTAAAGTCATCAATGAGTCCGCACGCGGCATTGCGTAATCCATAAAGGACCCTGTGATCAGTTGCCCCTGTTCATCGTAGACGACCTCCTCCAAGAAGGCCTGACCAAGCCCCTGAACAACGCCGCCGTGCACCTGTCCCCTGACCAGATGCGGAGAAATAATGTGTCCCAGCTCATCCACAGCAAGGTAGTGAACCACAGTGGACTCACCCGTGTTGGGGTTAATTTCCACCTCAGCGATATGACATCCATTTGGGAACGTAGCCCCCGAGCTGGCTTCGCCAACTGCACTCAGTGCACTCAACTCTGCTGAATCAAAGCTTTTGAGTAGTTCAAGGGTGGTTGTCGTTCTGTGGGTGCTAGCAGTTGTGTTTTGCAAATTTGTGTTTTGATCTGTTGGTAGCGTCCAGTGCCCGTCTACAAAATCGATCAAGGATATATCGCAATTCATTTTCTTTGCGACTTGTTCTTTGATGAGCACTCGAAGCTTTGCGCACAGATCTTTGATGGCACTGCCCGCTCCGTAAAGTGTTCTTGAGCCACCGGTCCCGTTACCTATTAATTTCTTTCCAGGAATGCTGGCCAAGTAATCAACAGACGCGGTGGGCAGTCCCAGTTCATTTTTAACAATTTGTGCAAACGATGTCGCATGCCCTTGACCCGACGCTCCCGTAACCCCGTAAATGGTCAGGATCGCACTTGCACTAAAACGCCCCTCGACCTGATCTTTTTGGGCAGTCCCTGCGCCGGACGCCTCAAGGTAGGTGGACAAACCAATACCTCTGAGTAGCCCCCGCGCTTTGGACTCTTGTCTGCGACTTGCAAACCCTGCGTAATCACTGAGCTTTAAAGCGTGGGCAAGCACTTTCTCAAAATCGCAGAAATCGTAGTTCGTACCGTTTGCAGTTTTGTAGGGAAACTCTTCAGGTTGAATGAAATTCTTACGCCTGAGTTCAATAGGATCAAAGTGATGCTCACGCGCAGCAAAATCAACGAGTCGCTCAATCGCGTAGGCTATATCGGGTCTGCCTGCTCCTCTGTAGGAGGAGGTTGGGACGGTATTGGTAAATACCAAATCACTCCTCATGTACAGCGCAGGAACCTTGTAAACCCCGCCCATTGTGATGGAGAGATTACGTGTACCTATGAAAGTACTCATGTAAGCGTTATACGCGCCCAAATCGACTTGATCGTGAAACTGGATGGCGAGTATTTTTCCGCCGGCGTCCAAAGCGATTGAACCCTCTAGAGTCAGCGCTCTGCCCTGCCAATCACTCAAGAAAACCTCGGACCTTGTACCCACCCACTTAATGGGTTGCCCAAGTACTTTTGCAGCGATTAAAACACCAACGTGCTCACTATAAGCACCCGTTCTAAGGCCAAACGAGCCGCCCACATTTTGTATTTCTACATCCAGTTGATCTGCCGGGATGCCTGTCGTTTGGGTTAGATAATTTTGCATACCCAAAATACCTTGGGTCGGTGTGTGTATGCGGTAACGGTCCTGAATGGGGTCGTATTTTGCAACCACCGCCCTGGGCTCCATGGGGTGACCAACTAAGCGTTGACTCTTGATCTTCAGATGACTGACGTGAGCTGCTTTTGCGAAAGCGGCCTGTACCGCCTGAGCGTCTCCAGACTCAAAATCTGCTGATAAATTGGCTTGAACCGATGGATGAATCTGGGGAGCGCCGGGCTTGAGGGCCTCAACCATATCAGCAACTGCGGGGAAGGTCTCAAACTCAATATCCGCTAACTCGGTAGCGTCCTGCGCGAGGAGCGCACTCTCAGCAATCACAAAAGCAATGGGTTGCCCCACAAAGTGCACCCAGTCTCTAGCCAGCACAGGCATTTTGACGACACGCTGAGGCTCTTTGGAGCGAGTGGTCACAGCCAGTGCATTGGGGAGGTCTTTGCCGCCGTACTGATCAATCTCCTTGGCCGTCATGACCCATTTCACGCCTGGCGCTTTGGAGACCTGTGTCAAATCAAGCTTTGTTATTTTTGCATTCGGATGCACAGAGCGAATCACATGCATATGAAGCATGTTGGGGTAATAATAGTCAGCCGTGTACTTGCCCGCACCTGTAATTAACTCGAGATCCTCTTGCCTAGAGAAATTCACGCCTGGGTAATTTA
This sequence comes from uncultured Burkholderiales bacterium, assembly GCA_903949285.1. Classification (GTDB taxonomy): domain Bacteria; phylum Pseudomonadota; class Gammaproteobacteria; order Burkholderiales; family Burkholderiaceae_C; genus Limnohabitans. The sequence continues at coordinate 2,462 of CAJAYT010000012.1, read as the reverse complement.
ATGTATTCATACGGCTGCGCCTGTGTTGATAGCATCTGCCGCCACACGAACGGCCTGAACGATATTGAGGTAGCCGGTACAGCGACAAATATTGCCCGATAAACCTTCTGCGATCTGCGCGTCTGTTGGGTTGGGATTTTTAGCAAGCAAATCCACACTGGACATGATCATCCCGGACGTACAAAATCCGCACTGCAATGCGTGACACTGCGTAAATGCTTTTTGCACAGCGTGCAGCCCCTTTGCGCCAAGGCCTTCGATGGTAAGCACCTCTTGGCCATTGGCTTGAACTGCCAAATGTGTACAAGATTTGACGGCATTGTTATTGAGTAAAACAGTGCAACATCCGCATTGACTGGTATCACACCCCATATGCGTACCGGTTAACCCGCACAAATCTCTTAAGAAGTCGACTAGCAGCATTCTGGGCTCTACATCGTGGGTGTGTACTGTGCCGTTAACCTGGATGGTGATGTTCATAATTCTTTTAATAAGTAATCAAATGGAGTGTACGAATCTCTCTACTTTTAGATTCTATAACGCTTCGTACAAAACTGCATTGCTGGAGAATCAACTCGCTCTGGGGTATGTATCAGCGGCAAGGGTTAGCCCAGGGATATTTCAAGTGGTACTGTTACTGGTACCGCTACTGCAAGGCCTCGGTCGAAGATAAGGCCCAAGAGCTAGAAATACGCTTGCAGACGCCAGAGAATTCAACCAAAGCTCCTGGCAACGAGGGCAATACCTTCAAAATTCATACTATCATGGACGGTTTGTAAGAGTCCAACTCACCCTCCCCTGCATAACCCGGATATTGAACATGGCCCATCTACCTGTGATCGAAATAGAGAGCTCCCCCAACCCCAGTGCTGCAGTGATTTGGCTGCACGGCTTGGGTGCGGATGGTAGCGATTTTGTACCCATCGTTTCAGAGCTCGATTTGGAGGGTTGCCCTGGTATCAGGTTCATATTTCCCAGCGCCCCGAGCATCCCTGTCACTTGGAACTCTGGCTATGTGATGCCTGCTTGGTATGACATTTCAGGTAGTGATTTAATCAAAAAACAAGACGCCAAGGGAATTGCCAAATCTGCTTTGGCCATTGGTGAACTGATTGAGGAACAACACCAAAAAGGGATTGCGTACAACAACATTGTGCTCGCTGGTTTCTCACAAGGCTGTGCGATGGCTCTTCATACAGGGCTTAGTTATCCCCAAAAGTTAGCAGGCATCATGGCTTTATCAGGCTACTTGCCACTTGCGGACACCTTTAAAGATGTTGCCCACGCAGCCAACCAGTCAACACCCCTATTCATGGCCCACGGCACTCAAGATCCCGTGGTTGTGCTCAAACGAGGCGAGGACTCCAGAGACCTACTCGAGTCACTGGGTTACAAGGTTGATTGGCACACCTATCCTATGCCGCACTCGGTCCATCCTCAGGAAATATCAGACATCGCCTTATTCCTCAAGCGAGTCCTTACAAGCTAAGTATTTATAGCCGCGTACTTTTCAAAACCCAATCTGCGTAGCTCACAGGCTGGGCACGCGTTGCACCCGTAGCCCCATTTGTGTAAGGTCTCTCTATCGCCCATGTAGCAGGTATGGGTTTCTCTCACAATGATGGATATGAGTTGGTCACCGCCCAACTCATGCGCTAGCTCCCAAGTGGCGCGTTTATCCAACCACATGAGTGGGGTGTCAATCACAACAGAAGTATCCATCCCCAGTGCAAGTGAGACTTGAAGAGACTTGAGCGTATTGTCCCGACAATCCGGGTAGCCTGAGTAATCTGTTTCACACATACCGCCCACCAAATGTTTGAGGGAGCGTCTGTAAGCAATTGTGGCTGCAAATGTGAAGAACAAAAGGTTTCTGCCTGGAACAAAGGTATTAGGCAAGCCCGATTTAGCGAAAGAAATCGATTTATCTTGTGTTAACGCAGTATCACTGATCTTGCCCAAAATATCGAGGTCCAAAACATGGTCATCTCCCAGTTTGGCCTCCCAAGCTGGAAATGATTTTTTAATAGCCTCTATTACCCGGGAACGACAGGCCATTTCAACATGGTGGCGTTGACCATAGTTAAAACCAATCGTCTCCACTCTATCGAAATGCTTTAAAGCCCAAGCAAGGCAGGTAGTTGAATCTTGCCCCCCCGAGAAAAGGACAAGTGCAGTGCGATTCGTTTCAGAAGTGAACATAGCAATTAAATTACATTAAATTAAAACTTTTAAACCACACAAATTAAGCGAAATGGGAAACACCGTAAGTTACCACATGAGAGCGGTTTTGAGGCACTCGCAAAGACACCTCTGATAAGAGCACACGCAGGAGCCAGAACGAGGGCCTTGCTGGGAACTCTACGAGATATCCTTTGGACTCCCTTTCTTCGATAACTCAATGCACTTTAAATTGTTTTGCATGATAACAACTGCAACGCACCTTTTTGGAGCAATGGTGG
>CAJAYT010000011.1 GCA_903949285.1 uncultured Burkholderiales bacterium | reverse complement strand
CCCTATCTTTACCTGAAGGATGTACTGGAGCGGTTGCCAACGCATAAAAACCATCTGATCCACGAGCTACTACCGCACCGCTGGCAACCTCAGCAGTAAATGCAATGGTCACCAAAGGTGACCATTAACATCTCAGTCAGCGAAATTCAACCTGTGTTGCTCATACGTACATAAATCGATGCCAATTGTTGTAATATTCATGGTGAACGCTCCTGTCTTGTTTAGTGTTGGTAGAAACTACACTATGGCACAAATGATGCCGTTAAGGGTGGGGGTGTTCATCCCATTGCTTACGGACGACGGCATGGGTTTCAGCCTTGTGCCGTGGCGGCCGGTAGTTGAGCAACGGTTAAGACTACAAGTGGCTGCTGTCGTCCGAGGGTCATCGATCACCTGGGATATGGGGCGTCGACTTGGCCGGTAGGCGCAGGGCCACTATGAAATGGTGGCCACCATTGCTCTCTCCTCATGCGCAACTACCTCTTCACCTCAAAGCGCAGATAATCCGACAGCCGCTTCGACTCGGTAATCTCATCGTGTGGTAGCAGCAGGTACTTCCACGGTTTGGTGCCAACCTCGACGGCATGGTCTGACGCATGCTTGCACCACCGCGCCGCTGAATCCGCCTTGGCTTGCACCTCCTGGGTGTTAACGTCGGTACGAGCCTTGGTTTCCACCATGTAGATGGTCGAATCTGTTTCGGCAACAAAGTCAGGAACGTACTCCGGCTGTTCGGTGCCGAGCTTGTAGTAAATCTGGAACTGTCCCTTCGCTGGCTTGAACCACTTCAACGCATCCCGCTCAAGGATGACACAGAAACGACGTTCAGTGTCAGATTCGAATTTCTGCAGCGGATATAGGCAACGCTCAAAGCCGCCGAAAAGCATCTGCTTGATGCGGCTCATCTCGACAAGCGTTTCCCGGAAGTGATGTGCCGTCTGGCCCGCCGCGGCGGTGAAATTGCATTGTTTTAATTCAGTGAAACCACGACTGACCTGCACCTCATACGAAGTCGCCTGCTCCCAGAAGTGCTCCATCATCTGCGCATGGATTTCCCTTGCGATCAGCCGCCGATCCCGATCCAGCACGCTGCGGGTTTCATCTTCGGATAGATAGCCCATCAGATGCTGAACCAGTTGCCCTGCAAGGTCGTAGAGCAAATTGGCGTGAGTGAAGTAGTCGATATCATCAAAGTCCACCAGGGCATGGACAATATAGTCCTCCGACCTCGCTTCCTTCAAACCGACTTCCGACGCCAAGGTGAATTGTTCATTGGTACGCAGCATCTGGCCGACGATCTCGCGTTCGCCCGGCTGCAAATGCAACTGATCAATATCCAGTTTGAATGGATGAAAGCCCGTGGTGACATCACCTGTAGGCACCACAGCAATGCGGGGAATGTCGATGGTCTGCTGCACCACGATCTCGGTAGTTCTCGCCACCACGGCGGCCAAATCGATCTTGGCATCGTCCGCGATCAAGCTCCCTTGCAATGGTCTCAGCCGCTCGGCAACATCGGCAAGAATCTCGCGCTGCACTTCCGGTCTGAGCAGCGCATTGCTGGTCGGCACCAGATCGCGCTTGACCTCGTATGTGCCTATCACTTCCATCACGACACGCGCCGCATGGCGTTCTGAATCCGTTGCGAACACTGGTGGCGGCGGCGGCGTTGTTGCTTGACTTGATCCTATAACCGAGCCTGCCCCCGCAGGCGCAACCGTTATTGTCGGTGCATCCGCCAATCCCAAACGAGTCATTGCCCCAGAGCCAACCTGAACACTGACTTTCTTGTCGTCAGCGCTCGGTGCATCAAGGATGACCTGCTTGAGGCGAATCGGCGAATCGGCACGGTTCGCGTCATCGATGATTTCTTGAAACTTGTCGTGAGCGACGATGTTCAGGCGATCCACAGCCGCGACGCCTGTACGCTTGCCATAGGGCAAACGCAGGCCACGGCCGATAGACTGTTCAATCAGCGTCCGTGCATTGGCCGCGCGCAGCGGCACGATGGTATAGAGGTTTGTAACGTCCCAACCTTCTTTCAGCATGTTTACGTGAATCACGATTTCCGTTGGCTCATCCACGCTTTCCACGGCCAGCAAGCGACTGATCATTTCCTCCTCTTCCGCGCCGGTTCGGCTGGAATCCACCTGAATCACCTTGCCCACGTAGCGCCCCTCGTAAAACGACTGCGACTCCAGAAGCGCCAATAATTGCCCCGCGTGGGTGGTATCGCGTGCAATGACCAGCATGAACGGTTTTACGATTTTGACGCCGTTTTCGCGGGCGTAAGTCAGCAGTTCCACTTTTGTGGTCTCGTGCAACCGCACGCCATCTTCCAGCTTGGTTTTTTCAATTTCCTCTGGCGTGTGTGCTTTGGCGTCAAAATTTCGCTGGGTGACGACCGCCGGTTCTTTCACGAACCCGTCTTCCATTGCCCGCGCCAGCGGGTAGTCCATCACTACGTTTTTAAACGGCACGGTCTTACCGCTACCCGCTTCCACAAACGGAGTGGCCGTAAGTTCCAAACCAAATAACGGTTTCAAATCATTGATTGACCGTACGCCAGCACTGGCGCGATAGCGGTGCGATTCATCCATTAACAGGACGAGGTCGGGCAAACTCGCTAGATGATTAAAGTAGCTATCGCCCAGCACCTCCTTCATCCGTTTGATGCGCGGCTCCTTGCCGCCGCGCACCTCAGAATTGATTTTGGAAATGTTGAAGATGTTGATGCGGATTTCGCCGAACAGCTCGCCGCCCGCAATGTTCTGCTGGTCGTAGTTATCCCCCGTAATGACACGAGGAGCGTTGATAGCAAACTCACCAATTCCCTTGAAAACGTACTTCGGCGTATTTGGGGTAAAGTCGACGATCAGCTTGTTGTAGATCGTGAGGTTCGGAGCCAGCACGAAGAAGTTGTTGATGCCGTGCGCCAAATACAGGTAGGAGATAAACGCCCCCATCAGGCGGGTCTTGCCGACTCCGGTCGCCAGCGCAAAACAAAGCGATGGAAACTCCCGTTCGAAATCCTCTAGCGTCGGAAAATCCGCCTTAAGGCTGGCCAATACTGCGGATACGTCGCGCTCGTGGCCGAGCAGTTCCGGCGATGCGGCGAGCGCACGCACCAAACGAGAGAGAGATTCAGACTGAGGCAGGCGAAGAGACAGACGACCGCTAATATGATTCAATACCCGTGCGTTCATGCCGTACCCTCCGTATTGGGCAATTCCGCTGCATAGATTGTCAAACGCAACTCCATGTCCGCAATATTTTCATAAACAGGCCTCTTGCCGGACAAACGCTCACTCTCAGCCATAATCACGTCCACCCCTGAGCCGCGTCGATCCATCAAAAATTCGCGCCCCAATCCATCTTCACGAACAGGAAAATAACGCGCGAATAAACTGGAGATGACTTCGTTACGCGGCATCGACATCACTTGCATTGCCTCGACCGTCATAGAGTTAGGCAACGTACCAGGCGAATACAATTCAAGGCGATCTCTAAATAAATGCAGACGAATTCGCCCACCAGATACGGAGTAATCCCGGTGCGCTACCGCATTGACCAACGCTTCAAAAACTGCGCGCAGACTGTATTGAGGGTAATCGGCTCGCCCCAGTTCCTTGAGCGCAGGTACTTTCATATTGAGCCGTACGAAATTGAAGGCATCCCAGATTTGACGGTCAAGCGGACCATCGAAATCTTTCGCATCCAACTGGTCGTTAGGGTCATTGTTGGCCCCGCTGTAAGCCACCGCTTGGACATATGCAGAAGCAAGCCAGCGTGTCGGTTTAACTGTGCATAGCAAAATGCCCGCGACACTAAGACGCTGGAAGCCGTCTTCATTTGCGGTCAAGTGCAAACGGTGCAATTGAATGTCGGCAGCACCTTCACCGTCACGCAGAAATGATTGAATCAATAGTGGATCTGCTAAGTCAACGGATGATCCCGGCACCGCCTGCTCGTCGAAGCGAATCAGGCGGGATTGACTACGTTGTTGAAATAATCGGGCAAGAACATCCGGCGCCATCTCACGCTTTGCGTGTGCGACGCGCTTGAAATAGCCGTTCGGACTTTTATGCACCATGAGACTGCGCGGCACTGTTACCACGATGACAGGCTGCAATTGGCCAGTTTCATCGGGCAATTCGATATGTTGCGTCGCAACGTCAAGGGCTGGCTTAATCAGTGCCTGGCAAATTTCAGCCAACCATTTTTCTACGGTATCCAAAGCTGGGTAAGCAATGCCTAGCACCTGCTTAGTTTTGTCATCTACACCCAGTATCAGCGTACCGCCTTGCGCATTGCCCATGGCGGCAAGTTCATCTGCCAAACCGTCGGGATGCGGGCCGTCTACTTTAGTCTCGCTGCGCATCACGACGCGTTTCAATTCAAGCGTCGAATCTTCGCCCAGCCGAATTCGCTGCAGCCATTCGTTTACGGTTGTCATGGCCTCACCTCCAAATCCTCCAGAATGCGCTTGTAACGCTGGCGGAAGGCTTCTTCGCCGCCTTCCATCACGCGACAGATATCTCTTCTCACAACGGTTTCTTGTAAACCACCGGCTGACGCCAAATTAATTTGTCCATCGAACTCCATTGTCATTACTAATTCAGCATCCGCATTCACCACAATATTTGCATTGTGTGTTACCACCAAAAGTTGCCTATGTATTTTGTTCTTTCGCAGTTGCTCAACTACCAGTTCAGAGACGAGCGCATTATCAAGATCATCTTCCGGTTGATCGAGCAACAGCGGTTCATCGCCGTGAATCAGCAAGAAGGACAACATCGCGGCGGTCTTCTGTCCGGCAGACGCCTGATTGATGCTTTTATAAGCTGCATCCTTTTTTGGACGATATTCCAAAATTACTGCGTCTTCTGGTAGCCACCAGGAAAGCTCATCAAAAGCTTCTTCATTAGTGACTTCCAAACGCTTTACAAGAGCACCATGCAGCGTTGTGCGAAGAATCGTTCTACTTTTACCTTCAATATCCGATTTCATATTATGGAGCCGTTCACCTACGGTACTTGCGATTGAAGGATCAATCGCATCCCATAAGAATCCGCTTGCTTTCTCCGATTCATCCTCAAACCAGACATCTTCGAATCTTGAGCTATCAGGCAGTCGCAATATCTGCCTTAATTTACCGGCACCGTCTCGAACATTTTCCATGCACCGCAAGCTGACCTTGAGCGTGTCATTCTGTTCAAGTAGCTGTTGAACAAATGCCATCCGCGTCCGTGTCAGTTCTTCACGACACGTAGTCAATCCTTGCGCCGCAAGCTCTACTGCACTTTCTGCTTCTTCAAGTTCGGCCTCAAATTTCTTGATTTGCTCTAGTTGTTTGCGTAGTTTTTCTTCACTTGCGACAGCAAGTCCAGCATCTTTAGCGCTATTGATACCTTCTGCCTTTAAGCGTTCCGTTTCATTCTGATAGGCCTGTAAATGCGCCAGATTCTCTTGATGCCAACCACCTGAAGCTTGTACAACTTGTGCAGCGGTCAGTTGCGCATGCATTGCAGCGACGGTCGAAACAATCTGTTCGTACTTTCCAACCAATTCACTTTTCAACGCGATGGCGCCATCGCGGGCCGCTATTTCCGCCGGGGTGTCAGCTAAAAACTCTGTCAACTCGGTACTGGCTAAATTTGCAGCCTGTTCAACACCTGCCTGTAATCCACCAATATCGTTCGTTAGTAATTGATAAAAGTCATCCATAGCCCTCTGTTGCTGAGTGGCGCGTTGATAGGCTTTTAGTAAAGGCCCAAAGTTGGCATTTGTAAAAACTCTGGCCTTACGGTTAGCCTCCTTATACTCAAGTTCAAGCGCGGGTTTTTTCGCCAACTCTTTCTTCAATGTGCGTACACGAAGGCGCGCTGCCAGCAGTACAGATTTGAGCGCATCAAACTGCTGCAACCATGCCTTTTTTTGCTCGCGGATAGAGTTGTCGATATGTTCCAACAACGCTTGAGGATTATTCGCCAATGCCAGAATTTGCTTTTGGCTAAAAATCTTTACCGGGAATACTGCATTTGCTTGCTGCTCACCCAAGCCTGTTTCTTGCCAAGCGTCTTCATCCCAACGCATGACCTGCGTTGCAAAGCGACCATCTGCCTGCTTGTTCCATATAAATTTGAAACGCTGGCTTGATTCTTTCGTGCCTTCTACTACAACGACGCTAATCTTTGTCTCTGGCAGCATCATGCCGGGTCTGTCCTTGTGGACATATTCACGCCGGAATCCCTCAAAGGTTTTCCAAATCTCAGAATCTTCCCCAAGCTGCCTCAATTCACCTTCTCGTGCTAGTCCCAATCGCAAACACTCCAGCACCGTCGACTTACCGCTTCCACGTCCTCCGATAATCGCGTTGTAGGCGGGGTTAAAACGCAAGGTCAGCGGGCCGTGACCATTGCGTCGCAAGTGCATATTTTCTAACGTGATCGATTCAATCCATTGTTCCGGCAGCGGTTGAGGATCATCGGTTTTTTCATCACCGCGCCACAGCGCGGATTCCGGATCAAGTAATGCCAAACGCAAGCCGTCGAAGCTCGGTACGGACATCTTGACCCATGTGAACCCTCGTCCAACCTCTTTTGGTTTATGGCTATCAGAACCCAAGACCCACGCGAACTTATCTAGATCTTTTTTAACTTTTTGTACGCACAATGCGTTCGGGTCGATTACTTCGACCGCATCAAGTTTTTTCAATATTGCGTCTAATGTGTGATGGTCGGTAACTGCAGTTAGCAATCCTTTCGGTTGATCAATATGTGCGGCGCAAGCAATCCCCCCAGCCATATGGACTTCATCAATAACTTGCTCCACGCTCAATTGGGTGACGCCGTCACTGTCCCCAGGCGTACCCTGATACCTTACACTTCCGCGAATCGCCTCAATATCAGATGTACCTTTGCTTGGATCAAGTATGACTTTGAGGTGAACACCGCCATTGCATGACAATTCCATGCCGGGAAAAATAGTAAATTCGTCCCAGATTCCAGGCTCTTGCTGCTTAAGCTGATCCAATGCATTTTTAAGCGGATCAATCCACGCGCCAGTGTTGTGGTCGGTCACCACAACACATTGAATACCTAAATCCTTATAGTTTCGCAACCACTGATCATGAGTGATATTTTTGTCGCCGCGATAGTCCAGCGACGCAGGCGTGTGATTGTGGAAATCGAATTTCCACCAACGCGAACCGGGATACTTTTGCTCTCTCATGACGCACTCTCCTCAAACAGTCCGCCCTGTCCGGATGCGGTTTTCATGGTCTTCGACGGTTTTCCTGTGACGGCTTCACCGGCAGGTTCTGGTTTTTCAACTTTCGCCATCGGCAGATTGGCAACGTTCAGGCTGTAATCGTCATGACTCCATTCGCAACGTGCCAGTACCATCTTGGGAATTTTCTTCAGCGTCAGATTCGACCAGCGCTCGGCTGCCTTGCCAGCAGTCGTGCCGTGAAAGGCCGCACAGCAAACCAACAGACTTTGTTCGCTCCCCACCTCGTCGGAAAGCGCCTGCAACTGATCAGCCGACAGGTTCTGCGTGGTCACGTAGATGAAATCGCGCTCGCTGGAATGACCGTGCTGCCACCACCGTGTTTCTGACGGAGCGTAGGCAAAGCCTTCCAGCTTGCACAACGCCTCGGCGAGATGTGCGGCGTTGTACTCAGGATTGACCACCGGGTTACCCCAACGGTCGTTGATGATCAAACTCGATGCGAGTTTGTAGTAGCGGAAACCACCCCCACCTTGCCATTTGAGCGCTTGGCTAATGCCGCCTTGATCCTCCGCATCTATTACCTTTTGAATCCTTGGAATAATATGGGTATGGCAGTGCTCGCCCAGTTCGACCATGATCCAGCGGCGGCCCATTTTGTGGGCAACGGCACCGGTAGTTCCAGAACCGGCGAAGGAATCAAGGACAAGGTCGCCGGGATTAGTTGCAATTTCTAGCACCCGTTTCATTAACCGCTCTGGTTTAGGAGTGTCGAACGCATCGGTTTTGCCAAAGAGGGCATGTATCTCCTTCTTGGACTCATCAGTGTGGCCTACCTCATCATGTGGCCACCATGTCCAAGGAACATATCCATCAACCTCAGACAGGTATCGGATCACATTGGGCTGTGAATCGCCATTCTTGCCGAAATAGATGCGACCTTCTGCGCGAAGACGCTCAAACGTGGCCTTGCTCAATCCCCAGCACCGACCCTGCGGAGGTCTAAATGCCATACCAGAAGGCGATATGATTTCGTAAAACTGCTCCTTCGTGGCGTGGCCCTCTTGGGCTGTCATAGGAATTGGTCTCCAAGGGCCACATGGATCATTATTCGGATTGCGGTACACCTTGGTTTGCTCTGGCGTTGGTGGTACCTTGTTGCGAATTGCTTTGAATCGAAGCGGGTCGAGTGCATAAGTCAAGACGTACTCGTGTACATCGCCGATAGCTTCTCGATTCTCACGCGAATAGCGCTTCTGCCACACATTAGACGCAATGAAGCATCGGCGCCCGAAAATTTCATCAAGTAAAATTCGAAGGTACGGGGCCTCATAGTCATCAATCGAGACCCAAAGCGACCCGTCTGTTGGATGTAATAGTCGTTTGATGATTTCCAGCCGATCACGCATCAACCCAAGCCAAATCGAATGCTCCAATCCATCGTCATAGTGGATAAACGCGCTACCAGTGTTGTATGGCGGGTCGATATAGACGCACTTAACCTTGCCAGTGAATTCCTGCTCCAACGCCTTGAGCGCCAGCAGGTTGTCGCCGAAGATCAGGCGGTTGTCGAAGATGTCATCGTCCGAAACCCGATGCTTGGCGTGGTATGACTTTTCCGGGGATTCCAGCAAAATGCGCGGCTCCAGGCGCGGCCGCTTTTCCTTGCCGATCCAGGTTAGTTCTAATTTTTGTTTGCTCATGATGTTGTTCTCATAATGGTTGCGTCAGCGCTGGCATCATCAAGCGTTTGGCCTTCAGACAGTCTGCCTTGCTTTCAAACACGCTGCGAATCTGCTTGCCCCACTGCTGCGACTTCATGCTTAGCACTAATTGATTTGCAATCATGTCAATGGCAATTGAAAGCCGCGATTCCTCTTGCTGCGTTAATGTGAGTGACTCGCCGACTTGCAACTGCGTCTTGATCGACAGAATATGTAAGGCAAGCCAGATTCCTTGTTGCAATATTTCCTTCTCTTCGGCGGGCTCACCATTGGCCCGTGCCTTGATGGTTTTTTGTGCGAATCGACTGATCTGGACAGATCGCCATAGCTCACGAGCTGTCAGCGAGTCAGTGAATAAACGTGAGTATGCGTCCGACAGCGGTGCAGCATCACCCACGAAGGCCGGTTTGCGAAACAACCGCTTGCGATCCGTTTTTGCAGCAACGACAAAATCGGCCCAATCACTACCCGTCTGGCAGCATGCCAGAGCAAGCGCCGCCTCTTGCACGCTAAAAACCGTTAGCGATAGTGGCGAGTCGTCATCCCCATGTTTGAATATGTATTCAACGCCCGTCATCGAAAGTGTTTGCCTCCAACTGGACTGCTTTTCATCCAGTGCAGCAAAATCTTGAAGATCGACAGCATTCTGCCGATTTCGATACTGCGTTACCCGGTCGCCGAACGCATCTGGCGTATTCTCAAGGCACACAAAAGTAGCGAGAACTTCAGCGGGATGGGCTTCGTAGTGAGCGATTGGCTCTTTTGCAATTGCTCCAACTGTCTGCGCACCATTGATAATTGAAATTCCTCGTGCGCGAAATAACCCTTTTTGACGATGGGTATCACGTGGATGAATTTCACTCATGGATTCACATAAAAACGTGACGCCATTGTTGAAATAAAAGAAATGATATGGCTCGTATTTTAAGGTTGCAGTCAACCCATCATTTACATCTGTGGAGCCCTTGAAGCGGCGAATATTGCGCTCAACCAGGGCATCACTATGCTCGACCCCAAGCTCGGCCAATCGCCTTGCTGAAAGTCGACCATAGAAGGCGCGGTAGGGGCCGGGAACGTGACCGAAATCATTTAATTCAATCTCGGATTCAATCGGCGCCAAGGCATTCGTCGCGAGCTGGATGTCGTGCAGCGTGGTGAGCCCATATGCAAAGCAGCGTAAAAATCCCGGATTAGTTCCATTGAATGCCCGTTCCAGATCACCGAATATGTGTCGGCGATCCTCGGAAATGGCGGTGCCGCTATACGCCAGGACAACGCGAATTCTGCATTCATCTCGACTTAGAACACGTTGGATGTCCGGAACCATTGCGTTGAGAGCTTGATTGAATCGTTCGAATCGACCATGAATTAAATCGGTTACGCCATCGCGGAATTTTGCAACATCACCCAATTCAGGTTCGCCGCGACCAACTGCAATATATTTAGACTGAATCAACCATAGTGTGTTGTCCGGGCCAATGAAAACCGAGTCAATGCCGTGGTCCAACCCACCATCAATGTTCGCGACTGTCGCCTGCTGCGGCGTGGCACCCGCCTCATGCGTCAGAACGTAAGCGGCAACGGCTTTTGAGTAGAAATTGCGTTTCTGCTCGACCGCGCTGTTACCTATGCCGACAATCAAAGTGCCAAACTCTGCATCCAATGCTCCGGCAAAAAGAGTCAGTTCGAGTGGGATTGGTATTTGAGTTGCCATCAAACCAGCTCCCACTCAATCGTAAAAAGAGATTCTTCCCGAACTTGCTGTTGCATTTGCAGTTCGAGAGAGGAAATCAAGTCATTGCGCTGAGCTTCAATTTCATCCTGCCGATCAAAAAGTTCGCGGCGTAGCTTGTTGCGCTTTCCCTCTAATTCACGCTGGCGCTTTTGCCAGCTCAGCTTTTCATCAAGTGTTGGAGCCGTGGCCGCAGTTCGGCGAATTTCCTTGATCTCTCGATCAATTTCTTTGATCGATTGTTCCAGACCCAGCTTCGAATCGTCGGCCCAAGCGTCAAGCTTTTCGACCTCTTGCTCGAAGTAGCCCAGGTTTCGTTGGTTGATTTCGCGTAGTAATTGCAACTTGCGTGTTTCCATGTCAGCAAACAGCGCTGTATCACTAGCGGCGAACAGTCCTAGCGGTCTCACGTGCGCCGGGAAGCGCAGCAATTTTTCCGGATCATCTTCTGCCAACACAACGCCATCAGCGGTGGTGGCCGCCACGATCAAGTGCTGTTCCTGTTGACCCAGTGTGTCAACAGAGAGCAGTTTGACGGTAAGCCAGCCGGTCTGACCTCGATAGGCTTTCAGCGTACTGACTTGGATGCCGTAACCGTCATAGTCAAAGGCGAGCCGTGCGCCGGACAGTTGCCGCGTCTTGGCTTGTTCGGTGATCCATAAAGCGAGCGGATGGCTAAGACGATAGATGTGGGACTCGCCGCTACGACGAGGCAGCTCGTAACTCCCTAGATCAATGCCATCGAGTTCGACGCCGGGCGAGCGCTTCAACGAGAATCCGTCTTGATCAAATTCAGCATGTTCGCTGAGTTCGGCCCTGGTCAAGTCCATCAACATCCGCTCGAAGCGATTCAATGCGGCGCGGCTGTCTTCGGCACGGACCCGGAGCTTGTCCTGTACCTCTTCGTCAAAATTATCCAAAAGCAGTCGCCGGGTCTTGACCATCGCTTCAGATATCTCACCCGACAGGTCAAGCTGCAACTGCTTGAAGCTGGTTTTGATCGCCTCTGGATCACGACAGTTCTGGTAGATATCAGCGATACGGCGCTCAAAGTCCACGCCAGAGCCAATCGCGCCGAGCACCTCGTCGCTTGCCCCGAAAACGCCTTCAAACAATTGGAATTTCTGCGCCAGCAGTTCGTACACTCGGGCGTCTGCTTCGTTGCTGCGATCGACAAAATTGACCACAACAACATCGTGTTTCTGTCCGTACCGATGGCAACGGCCGATACGCTGTTCGATACGCTGCGGATTCCACGGAAGGTCGTAGTTGATAACCAAAGAGCAGAACTGCAAATTGATACCTTCGGCGCCAGCCTCGGTAGCAATCATGACCGTGCCACGTTCCTGAAAATGCTCGACCAATGCAGCGCGCGTATCGGCGGTTTTGGAGCCGCTAATTTTGTCTGACCCTTCGTGGCGCTTTAGCCAGTCCTTATAAACAGTCTGCGCGCGCGGGTCACTGTTCGTGCCGTTGAAGAGAACAATGCCCTCGCCGTAATGGGTATCCGCCAACAAGGAAAGCAGGTAATCCTGAGTCTTTCTAGATTCGGTAAAAATGATCGCCTTCTTGGCTGCGCCCAAACGATCTAGCTCGGCAAACGCTCTTTCAAGTGCGGTCAGCAGCGCCTTACCCTTGGAGTTGTCGCGGATGTTGGCGGCGAGCGTCTTGAAGTAACGAAGCTCGGCGATTTCCTGCGTGACGGCATTGAGTTCGTTCCTGTGGTACTTTTCGTTGTAGTCATCGCTTTCAGTCCACTCTTCAACAGTCTCGTCGAGCGACTCATAGTCTTCGTCTAACTGATCAACGAGTGCAGGAACGTCCGGGGTTTCATCGAGCACCGCTTGCAGACGCTTAGCCATTGTTTCAAGGGCACCAGCGATAGCGTGGGTTGAGGAAGCGAGTAGCTTCCAGAGCACAAGCGATATCAATTGGCGCTGACCGTCCGGTAGCGCCTTTAGATTGGGACGACGCAGGTAATCCGCCACGAGCCTGGAAAGCTCTTTTTCCTCCGTCGAGGGTGTGAACTCTTCAACGATGGCGCGCCGCGCGGTGTAAGCCACGTACTGCTGCACGTCCCGCCGGAGCGTGCGCTTGCAAATTGGGGCAATGCGGGCGCGCAATCCGGCAAATGCCTGTTCTTTGTTTGGCTGACTGAATTGAGTGCGAAAGCTATCAAGATCGCCAAAGACACGTTCATCAATCATACTCACAAGTCCGTATAGTTCCAACAGCGAGTTCTGCAGCGGAGTCGCTGTTAACAATACTTTTGAGTGAACGTGTGCCAACGCTTCTTTCAGTGCCTTGGCAATGACATTGCTGGTTTTATAGACGTTGCGCATCCGATGCGCTTCATCCATGACAACCAGGTCCCACTCGATCTCCTTGACCTCTGCTGCTTTGGATTTTGCGAATTGGTAAGAACAGATCACTGGCCCCATGGGAATCAGGAACGGGTTTTGGCGCTCTTGCTCGCGGATGGTGTTGTAGTTCTTGGTTTCCAGAATCAGGGCTTGCAACCCGAACTTGTCTTGAAGTTCCTGATGCCACTGTTTGCGCAGGTTGGCCGGAACAATGATCAAGATGCGGCGGCGACGCTCGGCCCAACGCTGAGAGATGACGAGACCAGCTTCGATAGTTTTCCCGAGCCCAACTTCATCGGCCAGGATGACACCACGAGAAAGGGGATTCTTGCAGGCAAACAGTGCCGCCTCGACCTGATGCGGATTGAGGTCAACCTGCGAGTCCACCAGGGTGGATGCCAGCGATTCCACTGTGTCACTCGCCGCGCGACGGGTCAGTAGCCACGCGTAATATTGGGCTTGGTAGGGCGTGAGTATTTGTTGCGTTGTCAATTGGCCTCCGGTTGCTTCTTCTTATTGATGCTCTCGGCAATCCAGAGATCAAGCTCTGAGCGACGGAAACGCCACGTCCCACCAAGCTTGAATGCCGGAATCTCACCCTTCTGGGCAAGCCGGTAGACTGTCCGCTTGCCAGCTTTCAAGTAGACAGCAACTTTGTCGAGCGTAAGGATTTCGCCATCTGAGTCGGTCATTGTTTCTTTCGCAATGCTGGCCTACAATGAATTCTGTTTGCCAAGTCTGGCCAATTTTACCGCATGAAGCCTATAACTGGCTACAACATGGTGGGTGAACTTGAAGAAATAGCTCGAAAAGATGTGGAACGAGGCTTTTATATTTCTTAGACTAAATGATGTTCAAGATGCATCCTAGCTTTGAGTGCTGTAGATTGGATGTCAATTTGCAGGGCCTCTTGATTTCGCTCGGTATGCCAAGCATTTAAGCTGTCTCAGTAAAAAATGGGAAATTCAAAATGGTGGATGCAACAATGGTCGGGAGTGCAATTTCTAGTCTAAAGACACTTTATGAAATTGCGAATGGAATGTTGACAGCAAGCAAAGATGCTGCCGCCAATGCCAAAGCAATAGAGCTGCTTTCAACGATTTCAGAAATACAAGGTCGCCTCCTGGAAGCTCAGCAATCAATGGCACAAATGCAGGATGAGTTGAGAAAGGCGAACGAAGAGCTTTCGCGAAGAGTCCAATTCGATCGCTATGAATTAACGGAACCGTATAAAGGAACTCTGTTGTATCAACTCAAAACCGATGCTGCTCGGTCGGCCGAGCCGGCTCACTTTATCTGCCCCAATTGCAAAGATGTACTCAACAAGTTGTCAATCTTGCAAGAGGATGGCAGTGCGGCCTATTGCAAAAATAAAGATTGCGGACAGGTCTTTGACATCGCGACTCAAGCAAAACTTGAACCTCAGTATCACAATCCGTATGCTGTTTGATTTCATAAGGATTCTCTTGGACCAGAATGCTTTTCCACTAAGCTTGCGGTCAATTAGAGAGATGAACGTTGATCACATATGTCCACGCGTGACGAACCGTGTGGATTGCCAATTGCGAAAGCATTGCTGGAAGAAAAGAGCATTGCGCGCCTTACCTTGGCCAAAACTCAGTTGGATAACTATCCAGTAAACTGAAATTATTGGATTTTGTAACTCCTATATGTAGTTGAGGAGTGCGCTTTGAGATCCAATAATCTCGCTAAGTCAAGATTATTGTTGTGATGTATTGAGTTTTATGAGCCAATAACCAAGAGTTAGAAAATTAAATATTGCTACTTCATCTTCAGCGCTGGCTCTGCAACTTAAACGTCAACTTGTTTTTCTTCGCAACCCTGCGGCAGCATCTGACGCAGGTTATGTAGAAGAATCCGTTCCGATAGGTGTTGTTATTCGCGTACTGTGCCAAGATGCCACCTATCCTTCATTGCTCAAACAGATGAGGCTAAAGGAGCGTATCCAGCTAGTAACTACAGAGAAGGAGGTGCCTGCAGACTTAATGAAAACCATAGATTTTGAAGATGTATTGATCGGAATGACATTTGGTCAAACACTCAGCTACCATCCAGTGTCCGAAGATTCTCCAGTCATATCGTGCATTGATTGGTGGTTGAAACCAGTATTCTTTAGAGATGCCGTTATTTATACCCGAGAAGACGTGGTTCTATCGGCAGCAATAAAGATGGTGGCGCGCATATTTGTGTGTCGGATTGAAAATTGAGGGGACTTTAAGACGGATTTTGGAAAAAAAGGTACCAAAAATTTATGACAAAGGTGTGACCTTCTCTTTGGGTGACATTCACTTCCGCATCCCCCAGGCTTGTCACCAGAGCGGTGAACTAGATAATTTTTTAATAAGTCTGAAATTACTAATTCGAGACCCCTGTTATCAAGTGTTCCAAAAATGATGAAGGCATTACTATCATCGGGTGTTGTAACCAGTATTATCTTTAAGTTTGACTCACGGTAATCAAACCACTAACGAAGATCCTCTTCTGAGTCTTTAGATTTTTCACATAAATTTTCAAAGTAAGTAAAAATCGTATTTGGAGCACACAGTAAGTTAGTTCTTTCCTCTGCAGCTAAAGTTATAACATCGCGAGATTGGGCAAACGATGAAGGATTCCCTCATAACGCAGCTAGGCGGGAAGGCTGGCTAGACGAGGGCACCAAATACTCCCCCAAATCTAAGGTCAAATACCCGTGAGATAACCTTGTTCGCTCAATCTGGCTGTAATAGTAGGGAAGGTCGGTAAGCTTTACAGGAATGGATTGCTGGTTGCCCCTTCTAGAAGTCAAACTTCCCCAGGTTTTCACTAAAACCAGATCAAAGAGGTCATTTTGGACCCAGTACTGGTAATACTTGGTTTTTGTGGTGAAACGGCGGCGGTTTTGATAGCCTAGTAGGGTCTCCATTTCACCCTCCTTTCAACATCTATTATGCGATAATCGTTATTATCGCATAATGATTATTGGCTTAAAATAACCATAACACCAGAAAATCTCCGTGGATTTAATCCCTTTTTGTTACATCTCAAAAATCAATGCAAGCTTTGCAAGCTAATAATTTCTATCTCTTGGCTACTAACAAAACCAGAATCATTCGTAAGAAGGAACTTACAGCCCGCCAAAACGGCCGTTGCGTAGTGCAATGCATCGATAAGCTTCATTGCGCGCTTGGCCCCAAGCTCGCCCGCAAGTTCAAATACCTTGGTCGTGTGAGGCAAAACGGTCACGAGTTCTTCATTTGCAAAAAAACTCTTGATCTCGCTGACCCGAACCGCATCATCCAACTGATACGGTTTGTAAAGAGTCTCCGCCAATGTAGCGTCCCCCGTAAAGGCCAACGATAAACCTGCATCAAACTGCTCGAAAAACGGCACTACAAGATCAAAATAATGAACATTACGCTCCAAAAAATATACGAATATATTGGTGTCCACGTAGACGCGGTGCCCCTGTATGCGGGTGCAAATCTCCTTTATCTTGTCCATGAATTTCTGATCTCTTTAAGGTTTGCGTCGACTTCCTCGGGCGTGTCACCCCATACGCCCTTGGCAACCCCAGCATATGACATCATGCTTCTTTTATTCGCATTTCTTTGCTTAGGAATGAGCATCAAAACCCCATTTGCCAACGTTGCGTCCACAGAATCGTTAATAAAAACATGATTTTTATGACTCCACTCCTGTAGAAGCTCGGCTGGAATAGTAACTTGACCCTTTTCCCGTATTTTGACTTGTTGCATGACTACCCTTCCTTTAAAGAAGTAAGAATTAAGATTGGATTTCTTAATTCTCATTCTATGGCTTTTAATCTTTAATTCAACGATTCATGTCCCAAAATACCAACGTCACCCTACCTATATGCAAAAAAATCTTAGTGAATTTAATACCTTATTACTCAATAAACCAAAAATGAAATTTAGTCCTGTTCCGCAGGCCACGACCTCGAAACATGCAAAATATTCAATATCCGTAGGCCAAATTCATCTTTATCATAAATTAGGATGTAATTTGGGTGGACTACCCACTCACGCGTGCCCGATATCCGCCCTACACGCCCTATATTTGGGTGCTCGAGCAACAGAGCAGCTTTTTCAAAGAACAACTCATCCAAATCGAGTGCTGCTAAGGGGTTCTCCGCTTCAATATAGTCATAAATTGATCGACGGTCTTCTAACGCGTCTTGCGCCCAAAATACTCTCACGACTGAGATTCAAGCCGCTGACGAGTCCTAGCTCGTCGCTCTGCAAACTCCGCCTCAACAGCTTCGCCGCTGATCAAACGACCTGCATTCGCGGATTCAAGAGACTTTTGTACTCTGCGGCGAACCCATGCATCGTGATCTAAAGCCTCATTTTGTTGACTTACAAAATCCCGCATGAAGTCCCTTAATAGCTGAGCCGCAGTTCGATCTCGCTCTTTTGCGGCGACCGAAAATTGGTCTTTTAACGACTCATCAACCCTAAATGTAAAAGTAGCATCACTCATAATCACCCCTGTTATTACGGATATGTATTAAGTTACTACAATGTAACACAATTTATAAATAATGCCCCAAAATACCAACGTCACCCTAGAGCCAGCAGCCTACACAAAGCTCGACTTTGTGGGGCTTCGCGCCTGGGTGATGGGGGTGTCGGTTAGCAAAATCGAGTCCCTTTACTACTCCGAGGACTCCCCCCAAGTCGTCTACGGCCTTGAGAAGCACTTTAAGAAGATGCTGGACGACTTGGTCATCAGGGCGATGGTGGCCAACCCCCATATTGCCGACTCTCTCAGGAAAGCGCATTCTGGAGGACGCCTGACCGAGGGGGCTCTCAAGGTCATTTACGAGATTTCTCAGCAAAAAACCACCAAAGACCCCCTACCAAGCGACCCCGTTTCCCAGTGGTTTAGACCCGCAATCACTAAGATTTTGACGTCCGAGGGCTGTACAACTCTTCTTAGCCTGGTCAAACTGATCGAGCATAGGGGTCCCAACTGGCACCGCACCCTCCCCCGTCTTGGAAAACTCAAAGCACAAACGATTGAAAAGTGGCTGAATTCAAGAGAGTCCACCCGAATTGACCCCAAAACACAGGTTCTTGTCCTGGACACTGTCCAAAAAAAGGAGCTCACTCAAACCCCCCTACCCCTTGAACTTATTAGCGCAGTACCCTCTGCTCTTAACGGCGCTCAGGGCAGAAACAGAGCCACCGCCTTCTGCTTTATCCCAGCACAGGACGATCTGCAGGCGATCCAAGACTATCTTTTGCGGTTCAGGGATCAGCCCCCTACGCTGCGTGTTTACCGAAAGGAGCTCGAACGATTGCTCTTGTGGTGTGTGTTGGTTCGCAAAACAGCTCTCTCCAGCATGCTAGTGCACGACTGCGAGGCCTATAAAGACTTTCTGGCCGACCCTATTCCATCGTTTATTGGCCCCCGTCACAAGCGGTTTAGCCCTAAATGGAGGCCATTTGCAGAGCCTCTAGGGTCTAGTGGCAAGGATGCAAAGCCCCTAACCCCTGAGAGTCAAAAGTTTGCGGTTCAGATCATTCGCTCAGCCTTCGAGTGGCTGGTCAAAATGCGGTACTTGGGGGGTAATCCGTGGATTGGGGTCAAAGACCCGGCTACTGAGATTCAAATCCTGGAGATGCAAATTGACAAAGCTCTGCCCTCCTCCCTGTGGGAGAAAACGGTTGAAATCCTCCATGAGAAGGCACAACTGAGCCAACAGTGGCGAGTCGCAAGAGCGGCCATCATGCTGATGGGCGAGACGGGTCTGCGGCGTAGCGAGGCAGCTGCAGCATTGCAAAAGAACCTCAGAGAGAGCCCCCACGCGGACCTCTATATCCTGAGAGTTCTGGGTAAGCGCTCAAAGTGGCGAGACGTTCCGGTATCTAAATCCACCGTCGAGGCTCTTCAAGCCCATTGGTTCGATATTGACGAGAACGAGGAAGGCGAATCCCCCCCCCTGCTCCATCCCAGGAAAAGACTTAAAACCAAATCTGCTCAGGACAAAACCGCCCCAGGCTACAACCCTGGAGCTCTTGGCGCGCTCGTCGTTAACTCCCTCAAACAACTCGCCTTGGACGACAGATTCACCCCACGGGAAGTCCAGCAACTACTCGACGCGTCTGCTCACGATTTGCGTCATACCTTTGGCACTTCTATGGTTGCCAATGGGCTCCCGACCGATGTACTGCAAAAGATACTCGGGCATGTGAGTCTTGCTACAACTTCCATCTACGTCCAAGCTGAGGAAAAACGAATCGCGGTTGAGTCAGAAAAGGCATTTGCCCAAAAAGACGGCAAT
>CAJAYT010000010.1 GCA_903949285.1 uncultured Burkholderiales bacterium | reverse complement strand
TGAACCACCTTCAATTGCAAGAGGCTGCCTTGCCTGACCTCTCCGAAAGCCAGATCAACCGTCTGCCTAAAGACCAGCTGGCCCACTTCAGTAACGCGGTGCAGCAGCTCCATGACTGGGCGCTGCAGATGCGTGGCCGGATCAACCGTGCGATGGAAATTCGCTACGCCGAGCAGATTCGCCATGCCGAGAGCCTTGGCCAGGATGAGGCAGCCAGATTCCGCATCGATGACGGTGACCTGCAAATCGATGTCTCGCAACCCAAAGAAATCGTCTGGGACCAAAAGCATCTGTCTGAAATCGCAGAACGAATGGTCGTCGCCGGTGATCGCGTACAGGACTTCATGCAGGTACAGTTTTCTGTCGCCGAGCAGGACTACGCCCGCTGGCATCCACTGCTGCGCGCCGCATTTCAGCCCGCCCGCAAGGAACTCATCACCGAGCCCACCTTCCAGATCCGCTGGGTGGGCGATGTCCAGCTCTGAGCAACGCATGCAATCAGAACAATTTCAAACAACACCGATCACAGGAGATTTTTCAATGAACCACGATAACCAACACCAGGCCGCATGGTCTGATTTCAATGATGCTAATTCCCAGCAAGGCGAATTCAACCTGATCCCCAAGGGCACCCAGGCCCTGGTGCGCTTGGCCATCAAACCCGGCGGCCATGACAACGCCAGCAAGGGTTGGACAGGAGGCTATGCCACAGCATCAGATGAAACCGGCGCAGTCTTCCTGTCCTGCGAATTCGTGCTGCTCACTGGGCCGTTTGCCAAGCGCAAGATCTGGAGCAATGTAGGCCTGCATTCCAACAAGGGGCCGACCTGGGCGCAGATGGGGCGATAAGGACCAAGAGTTCACAGGCGGTAGTGTCCACGCTAAAGTTGCAGTTGCGGATGCTAAGGTTTGTTTTATAACCAGCGCAAATCTTACTGGCCATGCCATGGAAAAAAACATGGAAGCTGGCTTATTGATTTCTGGAGGTCGTGTTCCAAAAGTGCTGGATGACCATTTGCAATCCTTGATCAGCACAAACATTATCACACTTGTTTGATCTTAATATAAATCAGTTTTTTCCTAATTTGAGTGTCGTGAAATGGACCAAATTAATCAGTGCATGCGGCGCATTAGTTGTTGTGATTGTTGGTCCTATTCTTCAATGGAGAATAGCTAAACGGTAAGCAGTCATTCAACGTCTGAATTCACTGACCTGCGCAGCTTTCCGCGCAGGTCCGGTTGAATGGTGGGCCGGGCATCGCATTTCACTTAGATGGGGGCTGGGTCTGCTTGATTGCCTCACGCCTGTACCTACGAGGCAAGATGAAGTCTTTAACGAGGACTCTTCTGTTCTTAATAATTTCATCTTCCATGGCGACAACCGCATCGCGGTAGGCTCCGCATAGAGTCATAAATTGGGTCTCGGAGAGTGGTGGCCCTGTTTCCGCTTCGTAGATAAGCATGTTTACCCCGCTGTTGAAGCGAAAAACTTCTTGATGCGCCTTAGACAGTTGAGGGAAGTACAGGCGGACGAGCATTACGATTTTTTTGTGAAGATCAAGGCCCTGCCGTTCGACTGATCCACCGATAATCGTTGGTCTAGAGAAAGGGGTGGCTGACGTTAATGGAAGCGCCTCTTCAACTCGCTTGACGTTATGTGCAGATACTTCATTCAGAGCTAAGTAAAGCTCTTCGAGTTTCTTGGTGAGTAGTTCTGTTCTTGCTCGACGGCCCAAAATCCATTGAGTAAGCAGAGCAACAAGTAAGGCAACCAGGGCAGCTAAAACGGCTGTCACGATTGCGATAGCGCCATGTGGTGCTTCGGCTAGCCATGATAGGAGTTCGTTCATGTCGTTAACCCTTGCTGGACAATCCAGTGTTCGGCCTGAAACTGCGCTCTTGTGTTCGTCATATTGAAGGGCTTTTACGATTGAATTTATCGGCCTGCTCGGTTTTTCCCGCAGGTTCGGTGAAACGCTGCAGATTTGGTACAACTGGCAGTTATATCGGAGAAGTGTTGTGGTCAAACCCTAGTATTGCATTCCGATAATGGTGCGCCAATGAAATCTTCAACTTTATTGGCGAAACTCTATGATCTTGGCATAACGCCTTCAAGGGGCAGGCCTCAAGTGAGCAACGACAACCCCTACTCGGGGTCATAGTTTCGCACCGTGAAATATTTTCCTCAATGGCCAGCTAAAGGATTTGCCAATATTGATGAAGCAAGGGTTTGGGTGAGCGAGTTTGTGAGTTTGTATAACCAAGAGCATCGACATAGTCGAATTCGGTTTGTGACACCAGCTTAAAGGCATCAGGGTATGGACATTGAAATTCTGAAAAGACGCTCAGAGGTCTATCAAAAAGCCAAAGAGAACAATCCAATCAGATGGTCAGGTAAGACAAGAAATTGGTCTCACATTCACAGGGTTGAATTGAATCAGGAGAATCAAACTAAAATCAAAGCATGAAAAAAGTTCATCGGACAACTACCCTGAAAAACGCCGAATCCTAACTGAAGCGATGCTGGTAGCGAAACATCAACACTGTGCCTCCGCCAAAAGTCCAGAATGGATCAGGCGTTCCGTGATTTTTGATATCTTCAATAATCGAAAGCGCATGGGGTAGGATGACAGATCTGAGCCTTGTACTGCGTAAGTGCTGATATCAGTGCATGCGTTGGTTACCACATGACATACCAAGTCGTTATCAGCCTTATGGACTTCATACATCTCCTCGACGAATATATAATTTTTCAATCGTACTGGGTTCATGCTCTCAAATTAATGTATATGCATACTACCTGCAAATCATCACTTGTAATGCCTCGCCTCCCGCAAAAAATCGCAGCTACCCGCCAATTAATGGTAAGGCAATAAGCGTTTTGAGCGCCATTTCACCGCCCTTTGAAGCAACACCCTTTGCAAAAGTATTCATCAATGTTTTAAATCCTGAGAGTATGTGTTCATTGTTTTTCTTCTTTAATAAAGCGTTGTACTTTGCTTCAAAACTATCAATATCGGTTGAGCC
Source organism: uncultured Burkholderiales bacterium (assembly GCA_903949285.1). GTDB lineage: Bacteria > Pseudomonadota > Gammaproteobacteria > Burkholderiales > Burkholderiaceae_C > Limnohabitans. The sequence continues at coordinate 9,042 of CAJAYT010000010.1, read as the reverse complement.
AAGAAGCGATCTAAGTAGCTTAAAAAAAACTTCCGGATCGACTTTAATAATTTCACTATTAAATGAACCATCAAAAATCCCGCTGTGTTCTTTTATGTGAGCTTGAATCCAGTTTTTGGCAAGAATATCCTCGACTAGAAATACGATTTTTGTAACGCTTGCCGTTTGAGTGTTTAACTCCAGCCCTGCCTTTGCCAATAATTTTACAAACCTCATACGTGCCTCGTAGTCAGGCAACTCACCAAATTTAAGACCCCCTTCGTACCGAAGTTTTTTTATTTTAGTTAATGGTGCGCGCAACCTTTCGCTAGCAATTTGATTTGAAAAATCTCCAAGTGCAGAACCTTTCTCATTAGCGTACTTATCCAAAAGATGCATGACTAAGGAGTCAATATCTGATTTGGGCATTGATCCAATTCCACTTTTAAGATAGTGCTTCAGAAAATCATTTGCAAACGATTCTTCTGAATTTTTATATTGATGCGACATAGATTTTTGACTATTAGACATTCGTTGTTTTTCGATCTAGACAAAATATATTTGACCGGTCAATCTAAACTAATGTAGTTTAAGCTTCGGTTTTAATTCAGAGCCAAAATTTACAAGGCAAGCCATACGAGGGTTTAACAAATTCATCCGATTGGATGTTCACAAATCAATAATAGCTATTTTCATTACTCTTGAAGATGGTGGCAAATTTAGCTTCATTGGGGAAATCCCAAATACAAAGAATGCCCTTTTTTTGAGATAACAAGCAAAAAATCAATTAGTTTATTTAAAACATTGCTGTCTTAATCAATACATCCCCAACCGTACCATTTTCAATAATTTTGCGGGCTTTAGACTCAATAGCAGATCTATTCGACTCAAAGACGAATTTCTTATCCTGGATGTTAGTTCCTCCAAAATGGTCATCAAGGGTCTCATAGCTGACAAAAACGTTTCGAGTTATGCCATCAACAACGACTGGAAAAACGACGCACATTGTGCTTGAATCAATTCTTGATTTATTAGGAAAATTAAATTGCATGGTTATTTATCTAAAATTAGAGAGGTTGACGAGTAGTGACTTGAGCTTCATAGCATTTAAAAGCTATTCTCTTTTGAGTAGTAACTTTCCTAACATAATACATATGTTAGTATCTTATTTGAGTTCTCCTATTTGGCAAAGCGTACCCTACTAAAATTAGTAGCCTATAATTTTTGAATTAAAAAGTATGCTCACTATTTTTCCTTAATATGAAGAATTATCAGGAAGATCTTTTACAAATTTCTGAAAATGCTTTCAATGAGCACGAGATTTTTCGGCATATACAAACTGCGGCAAAGGCGTTGGGATGGGATTATTGTGCATATGGGTTGAGATTACCCATGCCCTTAAGTAATCCGAAGATTTTAATGCTTAATAATTATTCTGAGGCTTGGCAAAAGCACTATCACGAATCTGGATACTTATTTTCCGACCCAACTGTAATTCATGGACGCAAGTCACAAAAACCATTAATTTGGAGTGAGCAAGCATTCTCTGGTGCCAGAGAACTTTGGGATGATGCTCGTACATATGGTTTAAAAGTAGGTTGGGCGCAGTCAAGTCTAGATGGAAATGGTGTTGGAGGAATGCTTAGCCTATCGCGTTCCGGGGAAGTATTAACACCCCAAGAGCTTGTCGCAAAAGAATCTCAAATGCGTTGGCTTGTCAATTTTGCCCATCTATCCTTATCTAGAATACTTTTAGATAAAACAGTAAATCAAAGTGAAATTTTGTTGACTCCTCGTGAGCTTGAGGTACTAAAATGGACTGCGGATGGGAAGTCCGCGCAGGAAACGGCTGACATACTCAATGTCACCAAGCATGTGATTGATTTTCATATCAAAAATGCGATTGTTAAGTTGAAGACAGCCAATAAAACTGCCGCAGTGGTTAAGGCTGCTATGCTCGGCTTGTTAAATTAACTTGCAATTTATTGAATCACCTGAAGTCTCATACCTACTAATTGTTTAGTTGCTACTTAAACAAAACAGGCGTACTATATTTCTGTAATTGGAAATTTAAATTAATTTACTGAAAAATGCATCTCTCAAAATATGGCCTAATACATCTTACATACCAAGAATTAACTCTTATTAAATTCAATCATTTATTATCAGGTGTAGATACAGAGTTGATATCTCCAGAAGATGATTGTGGAAGACCAACGGAGTTATCTGGGTTTACTGAATGGACAAGCGAAACGGAACCTATTATCACAATTGGATGGGATTGGAGTGTCAAATATAAAGATGGCTTCATGTACCTAGAAAGGGTTGGTCAACCTAGAAGCAATCTAATGTTAGTTGATGATCATAAAATTATGTTCCAGTGGATTGATAATCTTGACCATCTTAGTCGATTCGTTGATTCGTTTTTGTGGTCTAAAACTGTCCAAGAGTCTGTTAGTTTGGCAAATAAATCTTTAAATATCAATTAATTAATGAAAACCTACCAAAATTAGTAGGTCACAAAAAGCGCTCGTTCTTATCTAATCTTCAATTCTTAATAGGAGTTGAAGTGAGACTGATAACTGGTAAACAGGCGGAGTTTCGTGAATCGGTAATGGCTGAAATAGGCCTTTATCGATATCGTGTTTTTGTCGAAAAACTTCGATGGGAGTTAAATTGCATCGAAGGCCTAGAGGTTGACCAATTTGACCGCGAGGACACGCTGTACGTTGTAGCCCAAGATGATGAAGGCAACATCGTAGGATTGGGGCGTCTGTTACCAACTACCCGCGCATATCTTCTGAGTGAAGTCTTTCCACAACTTATGAATGGTCAGCCTGTCCCGCAATCTGAAGATATCTGGGAATTGTCACGGTTTGTTGCTTTTGACTTTAATGCCCAAAGTACTACAGGAAGTATGCAATTTTCATCTCCAGTTGCCATAGACCTGATGAAGAAATCAATAGATGTTGCAGTCCAGCATGGAGCAAAAAAGCTGATAACTGTTTCCCCACTAGGCGTAGAAAGATTGTTGCGCAAGGCTGGATTCAAGGCCTATCGTGCAGGACCACCTATGATTATAGATGGTCATGCTATTTTTGCGAACTGGATTGAATGTTGTGAATAAAAAAATCTTGCGTAGTTTGAGTTTTTCAGTCGTTGGAGTTGTTTTTGTAACTGCTCTAAGCACAATGGTTGGTTGCTCCTCCTTATCACCAGAACCATTAAATTTGGATGAGATCCAATCACAGGCGCAAATGGAAATGGTTAATTACCACAATGGCACTGAGCCAATTAATGGACCATTAACTCTGGAGGAAGCAATTGCACGTGCACTCAAATACAACTTGGATCACCGCGTAAAGCTTATGGAGCAGGCTTTGGCAACAGGACAATTAGAAGCAGGACGCTACGACATGTTGCCCAAGTTACTTACCAATACTGGTTATTACGGTCGGGATAGTGATCTAACGCGACTGTCATCTGACTCAAGTGGAAACAAAAGCTCAAGTACTCCATTTGTGTCATCCGATCGTAGGCATTCAACTGAAGATTTAACTTTTTCTTGGGGCTTACTTGATTTTGGGACAAGCTATTACAACGCGAAACAAAATAGCGACCGGATGCTTATCAGCTTAGAGCGGCGAAGAAAGTCGATGCACATTTTGATCCAAAATGTACGCACGACTTATTGGAGAGCTTTATCGGCACAAACTCTTGGTAATAGGGTTAGCGTAAGTATTAAAGAGGCTGAACAGGCTTTAAATAACTCTCGTGATATATTGAATTCTAAAGTGCGTTCACCCGGCGAGTCGTTAAGGTATCAACGCAATTTACTAGAAAATCTCAGATTGCTTGAGGCGTTGCAGAGAGAGTTGAGCAGTTCAAGAATTGAGTTATCTAGCTTGATAGGTGCTTCGCCGGGAACTCGACTGGAATTAGTAGAACCAAATGATGCGCCACCTACAGAGCTTGGTATGACTCTAGAAACGATGGAAATTCAGGCACTTTCACATAACGCTGATCTACGTGAAGCTGCTTATAACGTGCGTATCTCTGCAGACGATACGCGTAAGGCAATTTTGAAGTTAATGCCTGGTATTAACCTAAACTTCTCAAGGAACCATGATAGCGATAGCTATTTAGTTGACCACGAATGGTCGCAAGCAGGCGTTAATGTTAGCTTCAACTTATTCAACCTTTTAGCAGCTCCGAGTCAAAAACGTGCAGCGGAGGCTGGAGAAAAAGTAGCCCAATCACGGCGAATGGCACTTCAAATGACTGTTCTCACACAGGTGCATTTGTCTTATCACCAATATGACGATGCAGTTCACCAATACCAACGTGCCGATGCGATAGCAGACGTCGATACACAGCTTGAAAATATTGCAAGTGCCCAGGAACAAAGTCAAATGGGTAATAAACTTGAGCATATAAGCGCAAATGTTATCGCTATTCTTAGCGTAGCACGACGTTATCAATCCATGGCTAAGGTCCAAGAAGCCATGAGTCATGTCCAGGCAACTTTGGGTATGGAGCCCGAAGTAGGTAGTCTAGACGAAATGGATTTACCGGCGATTCAAAAGACCATCAAGCAATCTCTTAATCACTGGTCTGATCAATTAAATAATAATTCACAAGTTCATATGGCTTTGGAAGTATCCAAGGTTGGTGAGCAAAAATGAACTTTAAGTTTTTAAGGTTAATATTCAGTGGAATCTTAGTGTTTGTTAGCTCGGCAGATGCTCAGATATCAACCGATGCGTCTCCATCTAAATTGAAGCAATCAGGTTCATCGGCCTCAGCTGAGTCGGCAAGCACAGCAGCCGGACTAAACATTCGAGCGCAACTAATTCCAAAGCGATATGCTGTTTTGTCAGCTGAAATTGGTGCAAAAATTTCAAGTATTCATGTTCGAGAGGGAGAACGTTTTAGAGTTGGACAAGTACTGGTGACTTTTGATTGTGCCTTGCAAGTTGCGCAACTCGAAAAGGCAAAGGCGCAAGTCTTTGCTGCACAAGGTGTATGGGATGGCAGTCAGCGTTTGTCAAAGTTTAATGCTATGGGTGAGGTTGAGCTACGTAATTCGGAGGCTGAGTTGCTTAAATCGAAAGCTGAACAATCTTATCTATTAGCGGCTGTTAATAAGTGCCAAATATCTGCTCCTTACAACGGAAGAACTGGAGAGTGGAAGGCTCGTGAAGAGCAGTATGTCCAACAGGGGCAACCATTACTTGAGATTGTGGATGACAGTGCTTATGAATTAGAGTTTTTAGTACCAACAAGCTACTTATCTTGGCTAAAGCCAGGATACAAGTTTACGGTTTTAATTGAAGATACTCACAAGGTTTATCCAGCTAAGTTCGTAAGATTTACAGCTAAAGCAGATCCAGTAAGTCAAACGACCAAGGTTATTGGATTAATAGAGGGGCGTACTGATGCCCTCATGGCTGGCATGAGCGGGAAAGTTCTGTTAGAGCAGAAAAATTAAGAATGGCTACTCTCCATTAAAGCAAGGACTCAAATAATGTATATCCGTAATTATTCTAAATATTTGTGTGTATTTTCCATATTTGCTAGTGTGGCTGCTTATGGGCAAGTCACCTTCTCAACAAATTCTGGGGACGGATCATGTCCTGCCCTTACAACGATAGTCTCCTCTGATGTTGCTTATACATATAAATCTGAAGCATGCAAGGCTATCGGAACTGCTTCGAGCGCTCGAATTGAAAACGGGGGCTCTATGTCAAATGCAGCCTCAGGTTGCAAGGTTAGGTTGAAAGATTCTGCCCCTCAATCTGTGACGCTTTGTGATAAGGTTGCATTTACAGTAACTACATCGGACAACTACTGTCCTGCCGGTATGAGGCTAGCTACTGTGCATGAGGCGGTTTTATTTCATTCGCAAGCATGTGACGCACTTTCTGGGAATAAATGGTACATAGTTCGACTTGCTGGAAACGGTTCAATGAGTGGGCCAGGTTATCAGTGTGTCGTTTCTGATAACGAGCCAAGCAAACTTGGAAATTCGCTTTGTGTAAATAAATAAGCTAAATTTCTTGATTAAAGGGGATTAATATGAAAAAAATCAATACAGCCTTCATAACCTTAGTATTTTCTGTATTTTGTGGGAAAGCCATGGCTTGTGGCGACAGTCCTTTTATTGGTGAAATATGCACGTTCGCTTTTGCATATTGTCCTGATGGATTTGTCAACGCTGACGGTAGAACATTACAGGTAAATCAATATCAGGCTTTATATTCTTTATTGGGAACGCGATATGGTGGAGTAGCAAATCAAACCTTTGCAGTACCAAATTTAACGGGCAGAGCGGTTGTAGGTACCGGCTCAGCAAATCCTGGTCAAGGAATCTCTGCTGTTGCTTTAGCTAGTATTCGTGGAACGGAGACTGTTACGTTATCTGTTGCGAATTTACCAGCTCATACACACACTGCGGCATTTACCCCAACGTCAAATTCTTCACCTGTACAGATAAACATCTCCACCCAAAGTGGAGCCATTCAAGTACCAGTTAATGGAAGTATGCTGGCCGCAGGTAATGCTGGCGGTGGAAATAATGCAACTATCTACACGAATGGATCAACACCACCTTCAACGGTAACACTGGGTGGAATAACTGGAGGAACATTTACAGGAGGAAGCGTTGCAATTGGTAATACTGGCAATAATTTGCCCGCTACAAATTTACCTCCTGAGATGGGGCTTACACAATGCATAGCGATTACAGGTTTTTATCCGATTCAACCGAATTAATATATTTATGACTTCAAATGCATATCCTATTATGTACTTTGAATTTAATCAACTTCTGAACTTATGAATTACTACTGCGGAATTTATGCGTTAGAGCCAAGGTTATTGTTTTCTGGCGTTCCTAACAACCAAAGTTTTAATCTTATTTCACCTGGAATTATCGCTGTTGGAACTACAAGCTGGACGAATGGATCAATAGGAACCGGAGGAGTTACTTATAGTGTCGCGGGGGGGGCGGAATTATATATTGGTGATAGCAATAGTTTTGATGGTTTTTTGTCTGGTAGCGCCACTAGTTTATTAGATATTAATATTAATGCTAATACTTATGCACTTGGAACTGGGGTATCTTTTCAATTCACATCAGGAAGTGCAAATGCGTTTAAATTAAACTCCCTTGATTTGAGCACTCTGGCATCAACATCAGGAACAACTAATTGTTTTTATCAAATCTACTCTATAACAGGGTATAACAACGGTACGGCAGTTGCGTCGGCTCAAGTGGATTTCGCCACATCGAACACATATGGAAATCCAGGCAACACGGTAACATATACGGAAGGTCCCCAAGTTACTAATGGAAATGGGGGGGGAGGGTCTATACCCGTCGTGGGTGGTTCGCTTACATTTACTGGTGCCAATTGGGGAAATATAGATACAGTAAAGTTCACACCAGTAGATGGTACCACTGCAGAGTCAGCGCCTTATTATTCCCCTTCAATTGGAAACGTAGCGCAAAATACAGTTGGTCTAGAAATAGATAATATTTCATTTTCTCCACCTGTTTCAGCGCCTTCAATTCCTACTGAAACAGTATCTTCAGCTTCACTCTCAAGTGATACAGGTAGCAGCAACAGTGATTTTGTGACCAAAACCGCTGCACAAACAATCACTGGGACGCTTTCTGCTAATCTGGCAACTGGCGATTCCGTGCAAGTATCTTATGACGGGGGGACCACTTGGAGCAACGCCTCCACTTACACGACCGGCTCAAGTGCTTGGTCGACAACAACTACTCTATCAGGTACTAATACCTTTGAAGCTCGAGTTACAGATAACACCGGAAGTAGCACTGCTTATACACACACGTATTCTTTAATCACTACGCCACCATCGCAGACGATTGCTTCCGTATCTCTATCTGCTGATACGGGAATAAGCTCTAACGACTTCATTACCATGACGGCTGCTCAAACTATTAGTGGGACTTTGTCTTCTATTTTGACAAGCGGCGAGAGAGTATCTGTGTCGCTCGACAGTGGGACAACTTGGACTCAAGCTACTTCAACTGTAGGTCAAAACAATTGGAGTTTAGTTGGGCAGACCCTGTTAAGTGGTACTCACAATTTAGAGGTTAAAGTTACTGACTTAGCTGGTAATGACGGGACAATATACACACATAGTTATCTACTCGAAACTACGGCGCCAAGTGAAAAAGTTAGCTCAGCCTCACTATCAGCAGATACAGGTGTTAGCTCTACAGATTTCATAACAAAAACTGCAGCACAAACAATCAGTGGCACTTTATCAGCTACCCTGGCCACAGGGGATGCAGTACAAGTTTCCTACGACGGTGGAACTACATGGAGCTATGCAACCACCTATACGGTTGGCTCAAGTTCTTGGTCAACAACAACAACTTTATCTGGTAATAACACCTTTGAGGCGAGAGTCATTGACCTCGCCGGTAATACCAACACCATACCCAATTACTATACGCATACCTATCAACTAGAGACAATTGCGCCTACTGAAACCATCGCTACTGCCTCATTATCCGCAGACACAGGAGTCAGCTCAACTGATTTCATTACCCAGACTGCCGCTCAAACGATTAGCGGCACGTTATCTGCAAATATTGCAAATGGACAAACGGTTTACGTATCAGTAGATAACGGTACGAGTTGGACTGCTGCCACTACTACGGTTGGACTAAATACCTGGAGCATTTCTGGGGAAACTCTCCAAAATGGCACTAATACGTTAAAAGTAAAAGTTACTGATCTTGCTGGAAATGACGGCTCTGTCTACACACACAGCTACGAGCTCAATACAGCAGCACCGAGCTCCGTAGCACTGAGCACAAGCAGTGTCCTAACAACAGCAACTGGAGTCAACACTACGGTTGCAAGTCTGTCATCTACAGATACAGACGCCGTCACCTATGCGCTGGTTGCGGGTAACGGCACCAATGACGCGGCCAACGCGGACTTCACCATCGCAGGTACGAGTTTAAAGAGCAACGCTGCACTGGCTGCTGGAACCTACAACATAAAGGTCAGTGCAACG
>CAJAYT010000009.1 GCA_903949285.1 uncultured Burkholderiales bacterium | reverse complement strand
ACAGCAGCTGCGCCTGTGGGCATCAAAGGTTTTGATCAGCCCCTTTTATGGTCTGTTGTGACGCTGTTGCTTTGTGGGCTGATCATGGTCTATTCAGCATCGATTGCGATGCCCGATAACCCCCATACCGCCCATTACTCTCAAACCCATTATTTGGTCAGACACGCGCTCTCGCTCACGATTGGATTTATCGTTGCTTTGTTGGCGTTTCAAATTCCGATGGATGTATGGGAAAAGTACGCACCTCATATCTTCCTCGGCTCCCTCGTACTCATTGCATTGGTCCTGTTGCCATTCATTGGTAAAGGAGTTAACGGAGCTAGGCGTTGGATAGCGCTTGGAGTGATGAATTTTCAGCCCTCTGAATTGGCTAAATTGGGTGTTCTGCTGTACGCCGCCAACTATATGGTGCGAAAGATGGATGTGAAGGAGAAGTTCTTCAGGTCCGTAGCCCCAATGGGAATTGCAGTCGCATTGGTTGGCTTTTTACTGTTGTATGAGCCCGATATGGGCGCGTTCATGGTGATTGCTGTGATTGCGATGGGAATCCTCTTTTTGGGGGGCGTGAACGCAAGGATGTTCTTTCTCATCGCATTGGTGTTGGTTTTTGCATTTAGTCTGATGATCTATTTCTCGGACTGGAGACGTGAGCGTATTTTTGCTTACCTAGACCCCTGGGGTGATAAGTACTCACTCGGTAAAGGCTATCAACTCTCTCACTCTTTGATCGCACTCGGTAGAGGTGAGATCTTTGGTGTTGGGTTGGGCGGGAGTGTCGAGAAGCTTCACTGGTTACCAGAGGCACATACCGACTTCTTGTTGGCAGTGATTGGTGAGGAATTTGGATTCTTAGGAGTGTTCACCATCATTGCACTGTTCATGTGGTTGACGCGAAGAATTATGTATATTGGTCGTCAAGCAATCGCTATGGACCGTGTTTTCTCGGGCCTTGTAGCTCAGGGTGTCGGAGTATGGATGGGCTTTCAAGCGTTTATTAATATGGGCGTGAATTTAGGCGCGTTACCCACCAAAGGCCTAACACTGCCGCTCATGAGTTACGGTGGATCAGCTATTTTGATGAATCTGATCGCACTGGCAATTGTGCTGCGCGTGGATTATGAGAACCGACTACTTATGCACGGAGGGCGGCTATGAATGCAATCAGCATAGAAAGCGTCCAAGCGTCAAGCCCCACGGCGCGAACTGCAATGGTTATTGCTGGGGGCACGGGCGGTCATATATTTCCGGGTCTTGCACTTGCAGGACTGCTGCGCGAGCAGGGCTGGCAAGTGCACTGGGTAGGCGGTGAGTCCCCCAGTATGGAGAGTCGTTTGGTGCCAGCGCAGGGGTTTAATTTCCAAGCCATTGATTTTGCAGGCGTACGCGGCAAAGGTTTAACAAAGTTGCTTGGCTTACCCATTCGACTCATCAAGGCGATGATTCAAAGTTTTGTATTGATAAGACGAATTCGCCCAGATGTTTTAGTGGGGTTGGGAGGTTATATCACTGTGCCGCCTTGCTTGATAGGTCGAATGATGGGTAAGCCGCTGGTTTTGCATGAACAAAACTCGGTTGCTGGAAGCGCCAATAAGCTCTTGTCCAAATTTGCCAAAAGCGTCTTCTGCGCCTTCCCCGGCGTACTTGAAGGACAGTGGGTGGGTAACCCACTGAGGCAGGATTTTAAAAATCAACCCACACCGAGAGAAAGATTCGCAAATAGGAGTGGACCACTTCGGTTGTTGGTTGTAGGTGGGAGTTTGGGTGCGCAGGCTTTGAATAACGTTGTGCCTGAAGCCCTGGCCATGATGTCTAGTGACACCAGACCCAGCGTCATTCACCAAGGCGGCGCAAAGCAAATGAACGCTTTGAAAGACGCATACCGAAGGGCCAATCTGTACGAAGGAGCGAGTATTCAATTGGTGCCCTTTATCGATGAGATGGCAACTGCCTTTTTGGACGCCGATATCGTTATCTGCAGAGCAGGGGCGAGCACGGTCAGTGAGTTGGCAGCTCTTGGAGTTGCGGCTATCTACATTCCCTTTCCCCACGCCATCGATGATCATCAAACTGTGAATGCGAAGTTTATGGTCGACAGTGGTGCGGGGTGGTTGATTGATCAAAAGAGCCTGACTGCAAGCTTGCTATCTAATCTGTTGATGAGTCTAAGCAGAGAGACGATACTTGCAAAAGCTGAGTGTGCCTATGCAAAGAAGAAGACCGATGCAGCAGAACGCGTCGTCAAAGCCTGTGAGGAGATTGTGATTTGAAACACGCCATTCGTCATATACATTTTGTCGGCATTGGAGGCGCAGGTATGAGCGGCATCGCAGAGGTGCTCTTTAACCTGGGGTATACCGTCTCCGGCTCAGATCTGAACACGAGTGCTGTGCTCCAAAGGCTTCAAAAGTTAGGCATTAAAACTTATGTGGGTCATAGCGCAAAACATATCGCTGGCGCTGACGCAGTAGTGACCTCAACGGCGGTCGGGCAAGAAAATCCTGAAGTGGTCTATGCCCATAAAAAGCTGATACCCGTTGTGCCAAGGGCGGTCATGTTGGCTGAATTGATGAGGCTCAAACAAGGCATCGCAATTGCGGGTACCCACGGCAAAACCACTACAACGAGTTTGGTGGCCAGTGTGCTCGCACAAGGCGGATTGGATCCAACATTTGTGATTGGCGGCAAACTCAACAGCGCGGGTGTGAACGCCAAATTAGGTCAGGGTGAGTACATCGTTGTTGAGGCGGATGAGTCCGATGCATCTTTCTTGAATCTATCCCCCGTCATGTCTGTTGTCACCAACATAGACGAAGATCATATGGATACATATGGTCATGACTTCAACCGATTGAAAGCGGCGTTTGTGGAGTTCTTGCACCGAATGCCTTTTTACGGTGCTGCTATTTTGTGCGTCGACGATCCAGCGGTGCGCTCCATACTCGCAGAGGTCTCAAGGCCGATTACGACCTACGGTTTTTCCAAACAAGCACAGGTCAGAGCATTTGATGTCCGTGCAGAGCACGGTCGGATGAGCTTTAAAGTTGCACGCTCCAATGGCATTACTCTGCCTGAGCTGAAAGTTGAGCTCAATTTGGCGGGTGAGCACAACGTACTCAATGCATTGGCAGCGATCGCAGTGGCGGTTGAGTTGAATATTCCAGACAAAGCGCTCTTGAAAGCGTTGTCAGAATTTAAAGGTGTGGGAAGACGCTTCCAAAAGCACGGCGACTTAAAGGCCGCAACGGGGGGTACCTACACCTTGATAGAGGATTACGGCCACCACCCAGTAGAGCTGGGTGTAACGCTCGCGGCCGCTAAAGGGGCCTATCCAGACAGTCGAATTGTGGTTGCCTTTCAACCGCACCGATACACGCGCACGAGAGACTGCTTTGAGGATTTCGTGCAAGTCCTTAAAGGGGCTGATGCGGTTTGGATGACAGAGGTGTACTCGGCGGGTGAGAAACCGATAGCAGGCGCTGACGGTAGGTCGTTGACCCGGGCTCTGCGTTTGAGTGGGCTACAAGGGGTCAGTTTTGCTAAAACTGTAGAAGACCTAAGTAACCATATCATTCAAAACGCGCTCGGTGGAGACGTGATTTTATGTATGGGAGCGGGCTCCATCGGAACGGTCCCTATAAGCGTGATGCAACGCGCGAAGAAATCGGATTTGTTGGTAGAGCTCAAAAAAATCAAAGACAAACCCAAAAAGAAAGATGCGCCTAAAGTTAAAGAGAAATCTGCCGCCAAAGGTTCCTCCAAACTCGTGTTGGTTGGACAAGATAAATCCGCGCTTGACATCAAGAAATTGAAAGTGCAGAAACTGAGCAAAGCTGCAAAGTCAGTCAAGACTCACAAAGCCCATAAAACCCATAAGACCTCTAAAGGGCGCAAAGGAGTCGGCACATGACGAGTCCAAGCACTTTAAGCACTCTAAGCACAATATCCAAAGAATTTCAAAAACCCTTTGATATCAAATCCGACAAAGTAGCGGTGATGATGGGGGGGACTTCTGCGGAGCGTGAGATATCGCTGATGTCAGGGGCCGGCGTATTAACTGCTCTTAAATCCAAAGGTGTGAATGCGCACTCCTTTGATCCAGCTAGCGCAAGCCTAAGTGATCTAAAGGCGCAAGGATTTACCCGGGTATTTATCGCACTACACGGTAGACACGGTGAGGACGGGACCATTCAAGGTGCTTTGGAATTGATGGGTATTCCTTACACAGGGTCGGGCGTCATGGCCTCTGCCATTGCGATGGATAAACACATGACCAAACAAATATGGTTGGCCAGTGGACTATCTACACCGCGTTCTATCTATTTGAAACCGCATGAACAAACGCACGTGCGAATCAAACAAATAGTTGAAGAGTTAGAGCTCCCGCTCATGGTCAAACCCCCACGCGAGGGTTCCTCCATCGGTATAACAAAAGTTGCCAGAGAAGATGAGTTGGAGCGGGCAGTTAAAGAGGCTACGAAATTCGATCCTGAGCTTTTGTGTGAGTCTTTCATTCAAGGACCTGAGGTAACGTGTCCTATCATTGGAACAGGACCGAACGCGAAATGCTTACCAGTCATCCGTATTGAGGCGCCAGAGGGTGCGTACGACTATCAGAATAAATATTTCACAGATGATGTGAAATATCACTGCCCAAGCGGGCTGAGTTCAGAGTTGGAAAAAGAGATCCAGGACTTGGCGCTGAAGGCTTATCTTGCTTTGGGGTGCAGGGGGTGGGGACGTGCGGATTTGATGATCCGCGCGCAGGACTCTAAACCATTCTTGCTAGAGATGAATACAAGTCCTGGTATGACCTCTCACTCACTGGTGCCGATGTCGGCAAAAGCGAGTGGTATTTCATATGAAGATTTGTGCTTGCAGATTTTAATGAGTGCGACAAACGATTCGAATGCTGGGCAAGGTGCGCCTGCAGCGCTTGAGACTTCGGGTGAGGGAGTTGCAGCGTGAGCGTAAAGCCTAACGTCTACAGTCGCTCCACGCATTACAGGCCCAACTACGCGCGGGCGCCTGAAGTGTTGGCGGAGCCACTTGACGTTAAGTTGATGAACGCTGTGTCGGGATTACTCATTTTGGCATTTGTTGGTATTTTGTGTGTTGCAGGACTTTGGGCTTTGATTCGAAATCCTATTTTTGCCTTAACTGATATTTACATCACTGGAGATGTACAGCACAACAACGCTGTAACGCTTAGGGCAAATGTTGCCCCTCAGTTGATGGGTAACTTCTTCACGCTGGATTTATTCAAAGCAAGACGGGCCTTTGAATCTGTACCTTGGGTGCGCAGGGCGGTTGTGGAGCGAGAGTTCCCCAATCAGCTGCTCGTCAAACTAGAGGAGCACCAGGCGGTTGCGTACTGGGGGTCTGTAGCGGACTCTAGACTGGTCAACAGTGTGGGTGAGGTGTTTGTGGCCAACTCAGGCGACTTGGACAACGAGAACATGCCCCGCTTGGAAGGACCTGATAGCGAATCGGCGCAGGTGCTTGAAATGTATAAAGCGTTAGCACCTGAGTTTGATGCCTTAAAACTACCCCTCAAAGGTTTGGAGTTGTCGGGCAGGGGGAGTTGGCACGCAACGCTAGATACGGGGACAGAATTAGAGTTGGGTCGGGGCACAGTAGATGAGGTCAAAGCCAAGGTCAAGCGCTTCGTGTTGACTTTGTCCCACGTTTTAACGCGTTTGGATAAACGAGTGAGCTCCCTGGAGTCGGCAGATTTGAGACATGAAAACGGATATGCAGTTCGAGTGCGAGGGCTTAAAACATCCGAGCCAGTAGCGCGCAAATAAAAAGGTGAATTGAAAATGGCAAAAGAATATAAAGATTTGGTTTTTGGTCTTGACATTGGCACCAGCAAAGTAATGGTTGTGGTCGCTGAGGTGTTGCCTGGGGGCGATTTGAAAATCGCTGGATTTGGCGTAGCCCCTAGTAACGGTCTCAAGCGCGGTGTGGTCGTTAATATCGATGCAACGGTTCAAAGCATTCAACAAGCTTTGAAAGAGGCAGAGTTGATGGCCGACTGCAAGATCACCAGTGTGTACACAGGTATCACCGGAAGTCACATCAGAGGAATCAATTCATCGGGTATGGTGGCTGTGAAAGACAGAGAGGTCACAGCACCCGATGTGGCAAGAGTGGTTGAGACTGCAAAAGCGATCAATATCTCCAACGATCAACGCTTGCTCCTGGTTGAACCGCAAGAGTTTGTGATCGATGGGCAAGACGTTAAAGAACCGATTGGCATGAGCGGCATTCGCTTGGAGGCGAAGGTGCATATCGTGACGGGTGCGCAAAGCGCAGCAGAAAACATTATCAAATGCATACGCCGCTGCGGCTTGGATGTGGAGCAGTTGATGCTGAACCCTCACGCGTCAAGTTTGTCGGTGTTAACGCAAGATGAAAAAGAACTTGGCGTTGCGATGGTAGACATTGGCGCAGGGACCACGGATGTTGCTATCTATACGGGCGGCGCTATTCGTCACACAGCGGTGATCCCAATTGCGGGGGATTTGATCACCAGTGATATTGCAATGGCGCTTCGCACGCCTACAAAGGACGCTGAGGATATTAAAGTGGAGTCTGGCTTTGCCAAGCAACTCCTCGCCAACCCAGAAATCCAAGTCGAAGTGCCAGGTCTGGGTGACAGAGGACCGCGCATGCTCAGTCGTCAAGCCTTAGCAGGTGTGATTGAGCCCAGAGTAGAGGAGATTTTCTCCCTCGTGTTGCAAGCCATTAGGGACTCAGGCTATGAGGAGATGCTCTCCTCAGGCATTGTGCTGACAGGCGGTAGTGTCATCATGCCCGGCATGATTGAGCTGGGTGAGGATATTTTCTTGAAACCCGTTAGACGCGGAATTCCGCATTACTCCAATTCGCTCTCAGATATGGTGTCCCACCCCAAAGCAGCGACGGTGATGGGTTTGCTGGAGGAGGCACGGATGGCGCGCATGCGAGGGTTTAAGGTCGCACAAAAGAGCGGCTCCTTCTCAAGCAGTCTTGGACAGCTCAAAGATTGGTTTGTTGGAAACTTCTAATGCATCTAAGTCTAGACCGATTTGTGTTAATTGTTGATGTGTCGTGTGGACTCACGCATCAGTGTGGACCCCCGCCTGAGGCAAAGCGGCGATGGCGACCCTGTTGTCGGGGAGCACCACCATGAAGCAACCTAAAGCCAAGATAACAAAAAGAATAATCGTTAAGTTGAATAGATTGAGGAGCCTAAAGCTGGAAGTGAAAAGAAAACAAGAAAAACATCATGAGTAAGTTTTAGAGGAAAAATCCCCGCAAAACTTAAAAGTTTTAAAAATTAGTCAAGCAACTGCAAATATTTAAATAATGGAGTGAACTATGAGTATCGAAATGATTGAAGCTGAAGAATTTACACCCGTAACCCAAATCAAGGTGATTGGTGTTGGTGGAGGTGGAGGCAACGCGGTCGAGCACATGATCAAGAGTGGTGTGCGCGGCGTTGAGTTTATTTGCGCGAACACGGATGCACAGGCTCTTAAATCCTCCAGTGCCGCTAAAACCATTCAACTCGGTGACAGTGGTCTCGGGGCTGGCAGTAAGCCTGAGCGTGGACAAGAGGCCGCAGAGGCAGCGCAGGAAAGCATTCGCGCAGCACTTCAAGGCGCCAACATGCTCTTCGTGACCGCCGGTATGGGCGGTGGAACAGGTACCGGCGCTGCACCGGTTGTCGCGCGCGTTGCACGTGAGATGGGCATCTTAACGGTGGGTGTGGTGACCAAGCCTTTTGACTGGGAGGGCGGACGCCGCATGACCAACGCAGAGGCAGGCTTGTCCGAGCTAGAGGCCAATGTTGACTCCTTGATTGTGGTCTTAAACGAGAAGCTCCAACAAGTTCTCGGAGACGACGTGACCCAGGACCAAGCTTTTGCATTTGCCAACGATGTGCTGCGCAACTCTGTTGGCGGTATTGCAGAGATTATCAATGTGGAAGCTTTGGTCAACGTTGACTTTGAGGACGTTAGAACTGTGATGAGCGAGCAGGGCAAAGCGATGATGGGCACTGCTACAGCAAGTGGTCCAGACCGTGCACGAATCGCTGCTGAGCAAGCAGTCGCTTGTCCGCTCCTAGAAGGTGTGGACATGTCGGGTGCCAAGGGCGTGTTGGTGTTGATCACAGCAGCCAAGGGCGACCTAAAGCTGGCCGAATCCAGAGAAGCTATGAATACCATCCGTGCATTTGCCTCTAACGAAGCGCACGTCATCTACGGAACTGCTTACGACGATAAGTTAGGCGACCAAATCCGAGTGACCGTTGTAGCAACCGGTCTCGCGCAGGCTAACCGCAGACAAGCGCCTACTTTGCAGGTGCTCAGAACGGGTACGGACAATACGCCGTTTACAGTGCAACCCAGCAATGTGGGTGCTTCGTTCCAAGGCGGAACGGTCACGAACATGCCGTCCAGTATGCCGACCTCTATGCCTGCATCCATGATGCCCACTTCTATGGCCAGTGCACCTGCAGCAGCGCCAAGCCCCGCACCAGTAGCGGCGCAGCCTGACTACAACGGTATGGCTGTCCCAAGCGTATGGCGCACCAACCGTACCCAGGCAGCGGCCAAAGTGGACGCATTATCCTCAGGCGGAATGGATGATTACGAGATCCCTGCATTCCTTAGAAAGCAAGCGGATTAAAATACAGGGGTGTTAAAGCAAAGAACTCTTCAAACGTTGACCAAAGCTGTGGGCGTAGGCCTTCACAGCGGTCAACGCGTGGAGTTAACACTTAGGCCTGCTCCGCCCAACATGGGAATTGTGTTTAGGCGTGTAGACCTGGCTAAACCTGTGGAAATCGCCGTCAACGCAGCGGCGGTGACGGATACTAGGCTTGCGTCTACGATTTCATCGAACGGGGCCAAGGTATTGACGGTTGAGCATTTAATGTCAGCCTGTAGCGGCCTTGGTATTGATAATTTATACGTAGACATTACGGCCGAAGAGGTCCCGATCCTAGACGGATCGGCGGCTTCGTTCGTGTTTTTGTTACAAAGCGCAGGTATTGTTTTACAAGACGCGCCCAAGCGTTTTATCCGCGTTAAAAAGGAAGTTCGTGTCAGCGAAGGCACGGGCGAGAATTTGAAATGGGCCAGTCTAAAACCCTTTGAGGGATTCAAGCTTCATTTTGAGATTGATTTCCAGCACCCCGCAGTGGACTCGACCGGGCAAAGCGTTGAGTTTGATATGGATACGGGGACTTACACCAAAGATATCGCAAGAGCCAGGACATTTGGGTTTACCAAAGATGTGGAGATGATGCGCTCCAAAGGACTTGCGTTGGGGGGGAGTTTAGACAACGCCATCGTGATGGATGATTACAAGGTGTTGAATGCTGAGGGGCTTCGCTACGGAGATGAGTTCGTCAAGCACAAGATCTTGGACGCGATGGGGGATTTGTATATTTTGGGTAAACCTTTACTGGCAGCTTACAGTGCGTTTAGATCTGGCCATGCCCTGAATAATTTACTCTTAAGAGAACTCCTCAGTGACGCTGACGCCTACGAAGTCGCATCATTTGATAACGAAAATGATGCACCCAAAGGGCTCGCACATTTAGAGCCCGCTTGGTAGTAAGTCGTTTAGGATTGATTTCGAAAGTTGTTGTAGCAAATCTAAGTAAGCCTCCTTGCTAGACCCGCCTCATATCAGGGCGTTAAGAATATCTTTTACCTAGATCTGCCTTGCACGTACATGCCCGTTGCTTTGCGCGCGTCGCCTGCACTTTGCATCAAAAGACTCAGAGCGTGACCCGCATGCGCCTGGGTAATAGCGAGTCCGAGCGCATCTGCGGCGTCGGGACCAGGCAGTTGGGGCAGTTTTAGTAGTCTTTTAACCATCTCTTGGACCTGAGCTTTAGCAGCTTTGCCGTGCCCGGCAATCGCCTTCTTCATCTGCAGCGCAGTGTATTCGTTCAAGGGAAGATCTTGGTAAACAATAGCAGAAATACAGGCCCCTCTGGCTTGTCCAAGCAGGAGGGAGGCTTGGGGATTGATATTCATGAAAACAATCTCTATTGCCGCTTCTGTAGGGGAGTAACGCCCAATCACTTCTGTAATCCCTGTGAAGATGACTTTTAAGCGTTCAGGTAAGTTGCCGCTGGGGAGGTGTTTGGTGCTGATAGTGCCGCTTGCAATGTATTGCAGTTTTGGGCCCACCACTTCAATCACACCAAAGCCTGTTGTTTGCAGACCAGGGTCAATGCCAAGAATAATCCGGGGACTGGTGGGTGCTGTGGTTGATTTAGTTGATTTCACTGATCTTAGAGAATTAGCGGAGTTAGCAGTTTGAGAGGAAGTAATAGTAGTGGTGTTAGTGTTAGTGTTAGTGTTAGTGTTAGTGTTAGTGTTAGTGTTAGTGTTGGAAGAAGGCATTGCGGTATGAATAAGACTGTACGTATTGAGATGGATACTGCTCAATAGTAATCAAGATTCTTCAAAATACTCACGGCAATTTAGCACCGTACATCCTGGACTCAATCACCTCAGCCCGGTCAGCGAGATAGGCAGATCCTAAATTGCGCTCAAAGAATTTGGGCCTAGGTAGCATAACAGCAAGTCGTGCGCACTGATTCGGTGTGAGTTGCAAAGCGGTGTTGGAGAAATAATGCCGGCTCGCGGCCTCTGCCCCAAACACCCCCGCACCCCACTCCACGTGGTTCAAATAGAGCTCCAAAATTCTGGATTTGGGGAGCAAGGTCTCTAGCTCAAGTGTGATCAATAACTCTTGCCCCTTGCGCAGTAAATTTCTTTCCTTGGAGAGAAACAAGTTTTTGGCGAGCTGTTGGGTGATCGTTGAGCCGCCCACAAGCTT
>CAJAYT010000008.1 GCA_903949285.1 uncultured Burkholderiales bacterium | reverse complement strand
CAGCAAAACACCAGTCATTTAGCCTCTTTAGGCGCGCGTGAGATGCCAAGATCTGAATTTCTAGAGTCGATCAAGATCACACAAACACAAGTGTCTCCGACTTGGATATTTAGAACCGAATTTTGGAAGGAATTATCGGTTTAAATTATTCTTGTAAATTTTTTGAACATCTGAAAAAAACTTAATGATTTGAATTAAACTTTTTCTGTGACTGATCTCAAGGACCTTCCCCTCCAAGCTTTGCAGTTTTATGCAACTGCCCCTTATCCCTGTAGCTATTTAGAGGATCGACAGGCGCGCTCGCAAGTTGCAACGCCAAGCCACCTCATTCAAAGCGATGCCTACTCTGAACTCGTCACCCAAGGCTTCAGGCGCAGCGGACTCTTCACCTACCGACCCTACTGCGATGGGTGCAAGGCCTGTGTCCCGCTCAGAGTGCTGGTGAACGAGTTTGCGCCCAACCGCAGTCAAAGAAGGGCTTACAAGGCTAACCAAAGCCTTCAGACCCGTATCACCACACTGGGGTTCAAAGAGGAGCACTACGAGCTCTATCTTCGCTACCAAATGGCCAGACACAGTGGAGGCGGAATGGACCAAGACAGTGTGGACCAGTACTCACAGTTTTTGCTCCAAAGCAGGGTCAACTCTAGACTGGTAGAGTTCAGGACACCAAGAACGCAGAGCAACGGCCTTGGAGAGCTCAAAATGGTTGCGATCCTAGATCTGTTGAACGACGGTATATCTGCTGTCTACACTTTTTACGAGCCACGGGCGTCGACCAGTTACGGCGCTTACTGTGTGATGTGGCAAATCGAGCAAGCCAAACGCCTGGGACTCCCCCACCTTTACTTAGGTTACTGGATCGAGCAAAGCGAGAAAATGAACTACAAATCGCTCTACAAACCCCATCAAATGTTGATCGACGGCAAATGGACGTGAAATTAAGGGTTTCACTCTAATTTTCAAATTCCCTCGAGTAAAGACCCAACTTTAGATTTTTCACAAGGTAAAATCTTCTGATGTCTACAAGCCCCAAAACCCTCAAACCTGAGTCGACGCTAAGCGGTGAGCCAACCATACAAGTCATTGAGCGCATGTTTACGTTGCTCGATGTTTTGGCTCAAAGCGAGGATGCAGTGTCTCTTAAAGAGATCAGCGAAAAAACGGGGCTTCACCCATCCACTGCGCACAGGATCTTGAACGACTTGGCCTGCGGTAGACTGGTGGAGCGGCCCCAAGCGGGTAGTTACAGGCTGGGACTCAGGCTCTTAGAGCTGGGCAACTCAGTCAAGGCAAGACTGAATGTACGTGATTCCGCACTCCCCCTCATGCGCGAGCTTCACAAACAGATTCAACAACCGGTTAACCTAAGTGTTCGCCAAGGCGATGAAATTGTCTACATTGAGCGCGCTTACAGTGAGCGCTCTGGCATGCAAGTCGTCAGAGCAATTGGGGGCAGAGCACCACTTCACTTGACCTCGGTTGGCAAGCTCTTCCTCGCCGCAGACGAGAGTGCAGGCGTTCATGCTTATGCAACTCGTACGGGCCTTAGAGGAAATAATAAAAATAGTATTACCCAGCTCACAAGACTTGAGCAAGAGCTGAGCAAATGTAGAGCCAGCGGGATTGCTAGAGATAACGAAGAGTTGGAGCTGGGTGTGCGCTGTATGGCTGCTGGCATCTACAACGACCAGGGCAAACTCATAGCGGGCTTATCCATTTCATCCCCCGCGGACCGTCTGAGTGAGGACTGGGTCAAAAGACTTCAATCCACAGCAGAGGAGATATCTACCTCTCTTGGATTTAGAAAAATAGCAGGGTTTTAAGTTGAAATTTTTCGGATAGAAGAGCTGGTGTTTGGGCTTACGAACTAAGACAAAATATAAGACATATCTGAGTTTTAGCTAAATGTGGATGATTAACGCCTTTAAAAATAGGACTTGAGAACGCGACCACATTCACGCTCATCTGAGTTCTTCGGTATGCGTACAGGCAATACAGGTTGAATTTTTCTGACTGGGATGTTAATGGTCACCTTTTGTGACCATTGCATTTACTGCTTAGTTTGCCAGCGGTGCGGTACTAGCTCGTGGATCAGATGGTTTTTATGCGTTGGCAACCGCTCAAGAACGTCTTTTAGGTAAAGATAGGGGTCATGTCAGTTCATCATCTTTGCCGACTGAATTAAACTCATTATTGCCGCACTTCTCTTACCCGCTCTTGGGGACCCTGTGCTGTGTGATTGAGTGTGTAATTGCCTCTAGATGCTCGGCTCGAAACCCCGCACTGATTTCAAGCCCAGGAACATGATGAATCAATCCCATTAAAATAGTGTGTAATATATTACACAATTTATTTTATATTACATTTATGAACCTACGCGAAATCGGTCTCAAGGTTGGACAGCGTCGCACTGATCTGGGTTTATCCCAGGATCGGTTGGCAAAGCTATGTGGCCTATCAAGATCAACCATCCATCATCTAGAGAAAGGTAGCTTAAATGATTTGGGCGCAGCTAAGTTACTGTCCTTGCTATCGTTGCTAGGTTTGGATGTGATTACTCAAGTGCATCATAAAAAGCACCATGGCCTGGATATGGCAAGTAAGACGGCAAGTGTGAGCTATAGGTCAAAACTAAAAAGTAGTGATTTGTCACGTTCATTAGCGTGCGGAGAGTTACCTGAGAATATTTATCCTCATGTGGCATCTTTATTAGATGAAGCACCATTAGAAATTATTGTGTCGGCAGTTGAGGACGCGGCAAAAATTAATCACGTGGAACCCAAAGTCATTTGGAAAAATATTCATCGGTGGGCACAACAGATGCATTCACCAAGATCGGCTTGGGCTTAATCTATGAGTAATATTATTGAGCGCGAGCTTCCTGAAGGTGTTTGGAAAGATTTGCTACCGTTCCCAAAGACCTAACCAAACCGACCCATGCCTGACTAAACATCAGCAGGGGACGTCTTGGAAATCCACGCCAGCCGAACAGTACTGCTGACGATTCGCCTCACGGGATTGCACCGTGAATGGCCGGTTAGCACCCAACTTGATGCTGGAGATTACTTTGTTGCAGGCAAACGATGAGAGCATGCGCGCCAAGGGCTTGTGGGTTGCTTCGAGTTCGGCCTTCTTCTTCGAGAAGTCCAGATTCTCGATAACGATAGGCTTGCTGCTGGCCTTGGCCAAATCCGCAATCCGCAAGGCCGCATCGCCACTCAGCGCCTTGCGCTGGTCTGTCGTCTTGTCGTAGGTGTGCAGGTCGATGCGTAGGCTCTTTAGAGATTTAGCCAGTCTGACAAACCTATTCAAATTGAAAAGGTCTGATAAGGTTTGCATATTTGTTTAGTAAACTGCTCCAACCTAAGTCTACTAAAAAGTAAGGATAAAAAAAGAGCGCTAATAAATGCGCTCTTGCTCTGAACTTTAACTTAGGTGGGCGTTCTCAAGGCACCACGGCGTGTCTCGTTTTCGATCCATCGACGAACACGTTCTGCATCGGCAATACGGCTGAATTTACCAGCGGAATCCAAAAACACCATGATTAACTTGCGACCAGCGATCTTAGCTTGCATCACCAAACACTGACCCGCCTCGGAGATGTAGCCAGTCTTTTGCAAACCGATATCCCAGTTAGGACTGCTCACCAGGTGGTTCGTTGTTCTAAACTCCATCCTGCGACGTCCCACCTCAACTGAGTAACTACCGTTCGTAGTCAGTTGACGAAGCAAAGGGTCGTTGTAAGCATAGCCAACCAATGTTGCCAAATCTTTAGCACTGGATTGATTACGCGGTGACAGACCCGTTGGCTCAGCGTAACGTGTGTCTTTCATTCCAATAGATGAAGCTTTAGCGTTCATCAAGGAAACAAAAGCCTCGAGTCCACCAGGGAATGTACGACCAAGTGCGTGAGCGGCCCTATTTTCACTAGACATCAACGCAAGCTGTAGGAGCTCACCCCGTGTCAACGTTGCCCCAACAGCTAGTCTAGAGTGGCTACCCTTTTCCGTATCAATCTCATCCTCAGTAATGGTGATGGGCTCATCCATATTGAGTTTGGCTTCGCTGATGAGAACACCGGTCATGAGCTTTGTAATTGAAGCGATGGGCAAAACAGCCTCATCATTTTTACTCAGTAAAACTTCGTTAGTATCTTGATCAATAACATAAGCAACGCTTGATTTCAATGCGAGCTCGTCTCTTGTAATGTGAAGGCCTGCAACCTCACCAAAGGAGGGTCGACTTGGCACAAACCGTACAAGGGATCTGTGAAAAGGCCTTCCTTTGTGACTTGCGTGATGAACCACTGGAGCAGTTGATCCATCAGCGTCGCCCGACCAAACGGGGGTAAGTGAAAGGCTGGAAATCGCTACAACTAGGGCTTGGATGAACAGTCGTTTCAAAGGAAGTACCTCTTAGGTAATAAGATTCAAAGCGTATTGTATGATATTTGGAAATCAATAGCAAGATCAATTGGTTACGAAGAATTCTTGAGAATCCAGTATTTCTCACAGACTTCTGAAACCAAAAACTCAGACTCTGGGCTAGTTCAAGCCAAAATAACCTAAGTATCTGATTTTAAACAGAATATTTAAGGCCCAATATCAAGCCAATGAAAGAATGGGTGTGGGACGTAACCCACACCCTGACTTTATGATTCAGCTATTAAAACAATATCAATAACCATTAAGTATTAATACTTTAACCCTGCGCCATCACTCGGTCCGACTGGCTACGCAACTTGTTCAAGGCGCTCAAATAGGCCTTTGCTGAGGCAACCACGATATCTGGGTCTGAGCCAACACCGTTCACAATTCGACCGCTATTTTGAAGTCTAACGGTCACCTCACCCTGACTCTCTGTGGAGCCGCTGATCGCGTTCACGGAATAAAGCACCATCTCTGCACCGCTTTTCACGTGTTTCTCGATTGCTTTGAGGGATGCATCAACGGGGCCATTGCCGTCCGAGTCAGAGTGAACCTCAAGGCCGTTAACGTTGAAGACGATGCTTGCATGGGGTCTCTCCCCCGTCTCACTGCGTTGACTCAGGGAGACAAAGTTAAAGGTATCTTTCTCATGGGAGAGATTCTCCTCACTCACGAGCGCCAATATATCCTCATCAAAGATCTCGCTCTTGCGGTCCGCAAGTTCTTTGAATTTTGCAAATGCGCTGTTAATCTCCCCTTCGCTCTCGAGCTCAACACCCAAGTCAGCCAAACGCTGTTTGAATGCATTTCGACCACTGAGCTTGCCAAGCACAATTTTGTTGGCACTCCAACCCACGTCCTGTGCTCGCATGATCTCGTAGGTATCCCGAGCTTTGAGCACTCCGTCTTGGTGAATTCCGGAGGCGTGCGCAAAAGCGTTTGCACCTACCACCGCCTTGTTGGGCTGAACCACAAAGCCTGTCGTTTGGGAGACCATACGACTGGCGGCCAAGATTTGCTGGGTATCTACCCCGACTGTTAAGCCAAAATAATCTGAGCGCGTTTTGATAGCCATCACGACCTCTTCCAACGCGCAGTTACCTGCTCGCTCTCCTAGACCATTGATCGTGCACTCGATCTGTCTTGCTCCACCAATTTTGATACCCGCAAGTGAGTTGGCAACCGCCATCCCTAAGTCGTTATGACAGTGCACCGACCAAATGGCTTTGTCACTGTTTGGAATTCTGGTGCGAAGTGTTTTGATGAACTCTCCGTAAAGCTCTGGAATCGCATAGCCCACTGTATCGGGTACGTTGATGGTCGTGGCTCCCTCTTTGATTACGGCTTCTAATATGCGGCATAAAAAATCCATATCACTTCTGTAACCGTCCTCGGGACTGAACTCGATATCACCTACTAAGTTTCTAGCAAAACGCACGGACTGCACAGCTTGTTCGAAAACTTGGTCGGCTGTCATCCTGAGTTTTTTCTCCATATGAAGTGGAGAAGTCGCAATAAAGGTGTGGATACGAGAACTCTTGGCTCCCGCTAACGCCTCAGCTGCCCGGGAGATATCGCGGTCGTTTGCACGCGAAAGCGAACAAACTGTTGAGTCTTTAATCGTATCTGCAATCGCCTTTACTGCCTCAAAATCTCCTTGTGAACTGGCCGCAAAACCAGCCTCAATCACATCCACTTTAAGGCGCTCTAGTTGACGCGCAATTCTTAATTTCTCCTCCCTCGTCATCGAGGCACCAGGAGACTGCTCACCGTCACGTAAAGTGGTATCAAATATGATTAATTTTTCAGCCATTTCAAAATCTCCCGAAATAAATGCAAACAAAATAAACAAACCAATGAACTTGAAATCTCATCCCTTAAACCTTATCCCATGCAAAAGGGCCCGTTGCTGTTGCATACGGGCCCTTTTGTTGGATAGTCTTACGCGCTACTCAACCCGCCCTAAATGACGAAGTAGTAGTAGCGCAAGAGAAATATTCATAAGTTCACTTTAACACAAAAATGCAGCACAGCTGACTAACAAATCCTTAGTCTACGCAAGAAGTCTCATTATTACAACACCAAAGCCCAAGGCTTGTTGACCCACTCACCGTTCACAAAGACCTATCCAAAGCTACCCATGTCTGACTAAACATCAGCATGGGACGTCTTGGAAATCCACGCCAGCCGAACAGTGTTGCTGACGATTCGCCTCACGGGATTGCACCGTGACTGGCCGGTTAGCACGCAATGACTGCCTTGCGGGAGCCAGAGGTGCTGGCTTGCCTTTTGGCTCACCAGACCGACCATGCGCTACATGCGCCGCTTTCAGGGTTGTTCTGATCTTCCCCCAGTGCGACCACACATGCTTGCTGCGATTCCTTGCAGGTACGCAGAAGGTGACGTGGCCGCCATTGCGGGTAGGTGCGATGACCTCCCGCTTGGGCGGTTTCTCAGAGAGGCCCAGACCTCTGCGGGCGATGGACAAAGCCGCGCCCATGTGAACCGAAATACCTTTGACTTGCGCGTGGTTCACCGCGCCGATCACCGACGTGTATGCCGGGTTGACTTCGATGACCTCGATGCCGCGGCGAAACGCTGCGGCCTTGATGTTGGAGATCACCTTGTTGCAGGCAAACGAGCTGAGCATTCGAGCCAGTGGCTTGTGCGTCGCCTCCAACTCGGCTTTCTTTTTGGAGAAGTCCAGTTTCTCGATAACGATAGGCTTGTTGCTGGCCTTGGACATCTCAGCAACCATTACCGCTGCATCGCCGATCAGAGCCTTGGCCTGATCTGTAGTTTTGCCATAGGTATGCAGATCGATGCGAATGCTCTTGACCAGATTGCCAAATCGATCTATTTCGCTCACAGCCAAGTGGTCTGCATTGATGTCCACACCAATCGCGCCCAACTTCTCGTTGGTGATTTGCTCTATGGGCTGCGCTTCGCAGCTCACAAAGACTCGCCAGCCTTTGGCATCACGCACAAAGCGATAGGACAGCGCGGAGCCGATGCGCTTGACGGTAGGCTTACCAGCCTTGGTGGTGCTGGACACGCGCTGGCTGCTTGCCAGTGCGGTGAGGATCTTGTCGTGCCCATAAGCGAATCGGACGACCGGCACCAGAACACGCTTGCCATGCTCAGACTCACAGGCATTGGGCATGCGTAAATCCAGTGCGAGCGAGCCGTCTTCCTGCAGTTGCGCCTGGCACGACGAGTTGCCCGCAGTCTCGTCTTGACTGCCAAGCACAAAGAACTGGTCGCTGCGCGCGTCAACCCAGTCTGCCTTCCATGCGACGTGATCCACATGGCCATTGGCCTGCAAATCAAACTGAGCGCGAAACAGCTTCTTGGATCCGAAGCACAGACGCACCACGCCGGACTTGTGATCAGCCTGCATAGCTTCGAGCTTAGTCTGAAGAGTGTTAAGCCTGCGCTTCTTCTGGTGCAGCTTGGCGGCCTGCGTTGGGCGCAGTGTCAATACTGCGACGACCTTCTCTGCTTTTTTGATGCGGGACTGAAGCTCGACGATAAGCTCTGGCCGGCGCGCCTTGATGCTGTCGATCTTGCCTTCTAGCCCAACTCGAACTGCATTGAACTGGCGGGCTGTGATGCCAAACTTCGGCAGGAATTCACGCTTTAAGTCGTTGAGCGAACCACCAGCCCGCATCGCAGCGAACAGGCTGCGCTCGACCTTCCCATAGAGGCTGGCATATGCATCCATGGCCATTGCCTGTGACTCAGTTAGCCACAGGCGTGTCTGGAAGGTGAAGATGGGGCGTTCGCTCACTTGGTACCTTGTTTGCGTCGCTTCGCCAGCACATCATCTTCTCTCCATTGATTGATGTGCTGCAAAGCCTCTTGAACCAGTCCAATATCCCAATGGCGTACGTCAAGAGTGATCCCAACCGATGATGGCATGCGACGACGAAACATCACTGGCAGTCGGCCGTCTTCGGACCACCGCTTCAATTCGGTGTCAGTGCACTGAAGGATCTCTTTCAACTTTGTCGAGCGAACGCAATTTCGTCGCATATCAATCGCCGCATCAACCTCTTTTTTTGTCGCCTTGCACAAAGCTCTTTCGGCCATCGTCAGTCCGGCCAAAAATACTGTGGCCTGCCCAATTCTTCGGGCACTTTCAAATTCAGAAATGAATGCTGCGTTGGCAAGAGCCCTTGCTTGAATGATTTCCGCTTGGTGTGCGGACATCGCTTCATGTGCTATTTTTTGCCTTGACCTCTTCACTGCGAATGCGGCATCCAGCATGGTCTTCAATGGCTCGGGGGAATTTGACAGAACAGCCTTAGTGATTGGTGGATTGCCGCCACAAACAGCTATTCCATATTCGAGCGCAGCATTTAGGCCATCTTTGCCAAGACGCTCAAGAAGGCGTCCAATGATTTTCGTTTCAAATTTTGTGGGCATCAACAAGCACCTTCAACCGCTTGCCGAACGCTATCGAGAAGCTTTTGGTTTTTGCGTGACCTACTGCCGTAAAGACGCGCAGAGAACACCGTAATGATCTCCAGAACATCCTTTGCCAAGTCTTCCTCGAACGTCGTGTCAATACCTTTGTTGATGATTAGAACCTCGACATCTTTGGCCTCGCAAATTGCAAATACCAATTCCGCACCAAAACGCAACAAGCGATCCTTGTGCGCAATAACCAAGCGACCCACCTTGCCGTCGATGATCTCATCCAGGAGGCGCTTCAAGCCTTTCTTGTTGTAGTTCATGCCGGAACCCAGATCGGCAATCACCTCGAACGTCCATCCTTGTTTCGCGCAGTAAAGCTCTAGCACCTGTTTCTGGCGCTCCAAATCTTCTTTTTGATCGTGGCTGGAGACGCGTGCATAGGCGATGGTTTTGCGCTCTTGCGGCGCCGCATGGAACAACTCAGGCTTGAGCTTGGCCAGGTCGTAGCGTCGCTGTCGGCCAACTGTTCGATCCGGCACTAGACGGCCCTCGACCTCCCATCGGCGTAACGTCGTTATCGACACGCCGAGAGCTTTTGCTGCATCGCCAATGGCTACAAACCTTTCCATTGTGGATAGTATAAGTTAGGTTTGGATATGTTGCAAGCCAACTGTATCAAACCCTTGATCACCTATTGGTGGAGGCCTTCCTCATCGGGTTCTTCAGTGGACAGACTGATAAGCGAGGTTTGCTCACCCTTGTATTTACGCCAAATATAAACCCCGTAACCGCTTGCACCGTAGCCAATAAAGAGAGCGAATAAAGCGGTTGGAGGATTGATGTTGATCACGGCAATGATCAACGCAATCAAGACAATTCCAGTGAAGGGGACACTCTTTCTCATCTGAAAATCTTTAAAGCTGTAAAAAGGCACGTTAGTCACCATCGTGAGACCCGCGTAAAGACTCAGTCCAAACACCCACCACGACAGACTCGCACCTGGGTACTCAGTCTCTACTGCCCACCAAATAAAACCCATCACAAGCGCGGCGGCAGCGGGACTGGGAAGCCCCTGGAAGTAGCGCTTATCAACAACCGAAGTATTCACGTTAAAGCGAGCCAAGCGCAGTGCGGCACACGCACAGTAAACAAAGGCTGCGAACCACCCCCAGCGACCCAGCCCCTTAAGAGCCCATTCATACGAGATCAGCGCTGGTGCTGCACCAAATGAGACCATATCAGCCAATGAGTCCATTTGCTCACCAAACGCGCTTTGCGTGTTCGTCATGCGCGCGACACGACCATCCAAACTATCCAAAACCATTGCGCAAAAGATGCCAATGGCTGCTTTATCAAACACACCGTTCATCGCCATCACGATGGAGTAAAAGCCCCCAAAGAGGGCTGCAAGTGTGAACAGATTGGGGAGAACATAAATCCCCTTCATGGGGGGTTTGCGCCGCGAGTGCTCACCCATACCAGCGTCCGCAGAGGCAGAGACAGATGGATCAGAATCGTGTGATTTATGGTGGTCCATTGATATCAATCGTTACAAAGTCGCTAAAACAGTCGAGGTCGCAGACACTTTATCACCGGGGGCAACAAGAGGCGTGGCGCTCAAAGGGAGATAAACGTCAACCCTTGATCCAAACCTGATAAATCCGTAGCGTTGGCCCTTGTGCAAAGTCTCCCCTGCATGTACGTAACAAAGAATGCGCCTGGCAATCAAGCCAGCGACTTGAACGAGTGTGACCGTTTGTGCTTGCCCAGCGATAACTGTATCAATCACAACGGCATTGCGCTCGTTTTCTGAGGAAGCTTTGTCTAAGTCTGCGTTCACAAAGAGACCGGGAAAGTATTTAACGTCCCGAATGGTGCCGTTAACGCTTGAACGGTTGCTGTGAACGTTAAAGACGTTCATGAAAACGCTGATCAGAAGTGCCTCACGCCCTGCGTAAGGATCCATACAGCGTTCCACTTTTACGATACGCCCATCTGCGGGCGAGAGAACGCCGTTCTCCAGTTCAGGCACCTCGCGCGCGGGATCCCTGAAAAACTGAACAACAAAGAGAGTAATGATCCACAGGGGAATGCTGACGCCAAACCCTATGAATATCCACGCTCCTAATGAGACTAAGAAACTAGCGGCTATAAAAGGCCAACCTTCTCGGGCCAATATGGGATGTGGATAGTTCATAGTGTTCAGTTTGTGCTGCGTTATCAGTTACGTGTTTGATCAACCAAGCGGTTCTTGGTAATCCAAGGCATCATAGCGCGCAGTTTGCCGCCAACGATCTCGATAGAGTGCTCAGCGTTCAAACGACGTCTTGCTGTCATGCTAGGGTAGCCCGTGCGGCCCTCTAAGATGAAGCTTTTTGCGTACTCACCCGTTTGAATTCTCTTGAGCGCGTTACGCATTGCTTCGCGTGACTGCTCGTTGATCACTTCAGTGCCGGTTACGTACTCACCGTACTCAGCATTGTTGGAGATGGAGTAGTTCATGTTGGCAATTCCGCCTTCATAAATCAAATCAACAATCAGTTTGAGTTCATGCAAGCACTCAAAGTAGGCCATCTCAGGGGCGTATCCTGCCTCCACCAATGTCTCATAACCCATCTTGATAAGTTCGACTGCACCGCCGCAAAGAACGGTCTGCTCACCAAAGAGATCCGTCTCTGTCTCTTCTTTGAAGTTGGTCTCAATGATGCCGGCTTTGCCACCACCGTTAGCCATCGCGTAGCTCAGTGCCAAGTCACGCGCCTTACCGCTCTTGTCTTGATGGACAGCAACCAAATGAGGAACGCCGCCGCCTTGTGTGTAAGTAGAGCGCACGGTGTGACCTGGGGCCTTAGGCGCAACCATCCACACATCTAAATCAGCGCGGGGAACAACCTGGTTGTAATGGACGTTAAATCCGTGTGCAAACGCAAGCGATGCTCCTTGAGCAATATTGGGCTCAATTTCCTTGTTGTAGACTTCGGCGATTTGTTCGTCTGGCAACAAAATCATTACGACGTTTGCACTTTTTACAGCATCTGCAACGGGCATCACTGTTAATCCAGCTTTCTCAACCTTGCCCCAACTTGCTCCGCCCTTGCGAAGTCCAACAACCACCTTGACGCCGCTGTCGTTTAAGTTTTGTGCGTGTGCGTGACCTTGTGAACCAAAACCAATGATGGCAACAGTCTTGCCCTTGATAACGCTCAAATCACAGTCTTTATCGTAATAAACCTTCATTTCTTTCTCACTCCTAAAAAATAGTTAATTCAAACTTTCCAAAATCATTGAGTTTTAATGCTTGAGCGATCAATCCCCTCTCAAGCAGCCTCAAATCCGTATACCTTCAAAATATCAAGATAAATGTCTAAATAAACTCAAACACAACCTCAAACTCTCAGTATTCTTTCCCCGCGCCCGATCCCGCAAGCACCCGTGCGCACAGTCTCCAGTATTGCGTTCTTATCAATGGCTTCCAAAAATGCATCATTTTTGGTGTGATCCCCGGTGAGCTCTAAGGTGTAGCTTTTCTCTGTGACGTCGATGATTCGTCCCCTAAAGATATCAGCCATGCGTTTCATCTCTTCACGCTCCTTGCCGACTGCCCGCACCTTGACCAACATGAGCTCACGCTCAGTGTAGGGACCTTCAGTTAAATCAACCACCTTCACCACTTCAATCAACCGGTTCAGGTGCTTGGTGATTTGCTCAATCACGTCGTCTGAACCAGTGGTTTGAATGGTCATGCGCGACAAACTGGAATCCTCAGTTGGAGCAACGGTTAAGGATTCAATGTTGTAGCCCCTGGCCGAGAAAAGTCCGACTACTCTGGACAATGCGCCCGGCTCATTCTCAATTAATACTGCGATGATGTGTTTCATATTGCGTGTCCTCTTCTCGCTACCCTCCCCCTCAAGCGGTAACTTGAGGGCTTGGTAGACAATAGATTCTTGCCTTTTTAATTAATGATGTTGATTCTGCTTACTTACGTGGACTGGATCTCAAAGATCTTCGCTCCCCAAGAGCATCTCTGTAATGCCCTTGCCGGCTTGCACCATGGGGAACACATTCTCGGTCTGATCAGTCCTAAAGTCCAAGAACACAGTACGGTCCTTCAGGCGCCTAGCCTCTCTCAAAGCACCCTCAACGTCTTGAGGTTTTTCGATAAGCATGCCCACATGACCATAAGCTTCAGCCAACTTCACAAAGTCAGGTAACGCATCCATGTAACTGTGACTGTAGCGTCCGGAGTACTCGATCTCCTGCCACTGGCGAACCATTCCTAAGTAACGATTGTTGAGCGCGACGATGATGATCGGTGTGTTGTACTGCTTGCAAGTCGAGAGCTCTTGAATGCACATCTGCACCGAACCCTCACCCGTGATACAAAACACTTCGCTTTGCGGCTTTGCCAATTTGACACCCATAGCGTAGGGAACTCCAACGCCCATGGTCCCAAGTCCTCCGGAGTTGATCCAGCGCCTTGGCTCGTTGAACTTGAAGTACTGCGCAGCCCACATTTGATGCTGCCCCACATCGGAGGTGACGTAGACATCATCATCCTTGGTCATATTCCAAAGTGTCTCCACGACGAACTGAGGCTTGATGACTTGAGTGTTGTTACGGTCATAACTCAGGCAGTCTCTTTTGCGCCACTCGTTAACGGAGTTCCACCACTGGGCAAGCGCGTGCTGGTCCGGGCGAGCGGGACTCTCCCGCAACATAAATAGCATTTCATTCAAAACATCTTTTACATCGCCAACAATTGGTATGTCAACCTTCACGCGCTTAGAAATGCTGGAAGGATCAATGTCAATATGAATGATCTTGCGCTCATTTTGTGCAAAATGTTTGGGGTTACCAATCACACGGTCATCAAACCGAGCACCTACAGCCAACAAAACATCGCAGTTTTGCATAGCGTTATTGGCCTCTATCGTGCCGTGCATCCCAAGCATCCCCAAAAATTTCGGATCTGATGAGGGATAAGCGCCCAGTCCCATCAGCGTACTGGTGCAAGGCGCACCCAGCAAATCAACCAACGCCCTGAGCTCCTGGGAGGCTTCGCTCATCAAAACGCCACCGCCCGTATAAATATAGGGACGCTTAGCATTGAGCAGTAGTTGCAGAGCTTTTCTGATTTGCCCCCCGTGACCTTTGAGGACGGGGTTGTAAGAGCGCATATGCACCGACTCTGGATAGCCGTTGTAAGTGGTTTTCTTGAACGAAATGTCCTTCGGAATATCAACAACCACGGGACCCGGACGACCGCTCCTTGCGATGTGGAAGGCTTTTTTCATGATCAAAGCCAAATCGTCTACGTCTTTGACTAAGAAGTTATGTTTGACGATGGGACGCGTGATTCCAACAGTGTCACACTCTTGGAAGGCATCCAGCCCGATAGCGGGTGTCGGCACTTGTCCCGTAATGATGACCATCGGGATGCTATCCATGTAGGCCGTAGCGATTCCAGTCACGGCGTTGGTAACCCCTGGTCCTGAGGTGACGAGGGCAACACCCACATCGCCTGTTGCGCGGGCGTAGCCGTCGGCTGCGTGCACGGCGGCTTGTTCGTGCCTGACCAACACGTGTTGAATCGTGTCTTGCTTGTACAAGGCGTCGTAAATGTAGAGAACTGCACCGCCTGGATAACCCCACAGATATTTAACGTTTTCCGCTTGTAGAGTTTTAACCAAAATCTCTGAGCCGTTCAATTGCAAAGCAGTTGAGGCTGTGGCCTTGTCTGAGGCGGGCTTGGGGGTGCTTGAAGTTGCTTTGGAATGGGCAGCGCTTGTGCCAGCGTCTGCTTGTGCATGATTGGTTTGCATCTTTAACTTTAACCTTTGTGAATTTCGGAGACGAAAAACCTTCGGTGCCCTTTAACGCTCTCTTTTGGAGACGCCGCAGAACTTAGGACCTGTTGCCACAGATGCAGATCGCATCAAACCCAGATCCGTTTACCTTGAGTGTGAAAAGCCCTCTATTATTACATTTTTATGATTGGAAGCCCGAAAATTAGCTATTTTTCTCAGTAGTGCGATAATATTGTTAGAGACAACGGTACCCAAAGCAATCAAAATGGTCCCGATAAACAACAAAATAACCACTTAAAGAGCGAGACTTGGCAAGCGATAAAGAATTATCAGACTTCTTAGTCGGTGTTGAAAAAAGAGCGTTTAAACGCACTTTTTTCAACGTCAGGGACGAAGAAGCCGCGCTTGACATTGTGCAAGACAGCATGATGAAGTTGGCGGAGAACTACGGAGACAAGCCCAGTGCAGAGTTGCCCATGCTTTTTCACCGAATTCTCTCTAACACCACTTTGGATTGGTT
>CAJAYT010000007.1 GCA_903949285.1 uncultured Burkholderiales bacterium | reverse complement strand
GTCGGGTGTCGGCATTTTTTGTGCTGAAGCTTCGTTTAGAACTGAAATGTTGCTTTTGTTTGTTTTAAAGTCTGAAATTGTCGCTATTTTTGAAATAACAATGATAAAAGCTTGTGTCGCTTTTCTTTGCTTATATTTGTGCGTGACCGATTTTTTGTCGCTTTTATTTTAGCAAAAATTATGATTTGTCGCCAACTTTAATTTATAGAGCGGTGCGCAGGTGGAAATGTTTATGCAGATCAGATTTCGCGCTTGTCTGGAATGAAATAAACAGGACTGAATCGGTTGTGGCGCCAGTTGTGGGCGACTTCGCGACCTTCTTTTTTCGAGGTTTGGTGACCCAACGCTGATTGCGCTCAATCAGTGTTTCCAGAGCCTTCACCTCCCGGCTGAATAGAGGGCGCCAGGTGATCATCTTGTCGCCAGGAAAATCGTTAACGGTCTCTTCCTGAATACGTGTTCTGGTTTCTTCAAGGCGCTTTTGTGCATCCTTGACCCTTTGGATTCGTTCTTTCTCGCGCTTTCGCATGTGGCCTCTCAGTGTTGTGAAAGGTATGCATTGTCGAATCAAGGCTAGGAGCGGATGATCACGGAGGGTGCTGCAAGTGCTCAGCTATTGATCAATGTGGTTTTGTGATGTCAATGACGCGGATGGCAATTTGGCGCTGAGATTCCTTGGGAATACATGCTGAGAGTCTCGACGCAAGCTCAGATGGCGAAATGGGTTTTTTCCCTCCGTCTCTGGCTCTTTTCTGTTCCGATCCACCAACCCAAAGCACCAAGAAAATTCCGTAGCCCTCTGTTTCGGCCAGCCGCGTGTATTGTGGAATCAATTGGCTCTGCACGGCTGTCCAAAGCTCCGAGTGCCATTCACCTTTGATTTCAATGGGGAGAACAATCGTATTTCGATACGAAACCCGAATGTCTGCACGTTTATCAGCGGCGTAGTCGAACTCCGGCTGGCTATCGATGCCTATTGGCTCAAGCTGACCCCTGAGCATTGCAAGCAATGCATCACGGCAACTGTTTTCTAACTTATGCGTGTCATAGGGACCCTCTGTCCAAAATTGACGGAAAAGATCGCTGTTGCTTGTTTGAATTTCCTTTGCAATTTGGTCCAGACGGTCCAGCACAATGGCCTGCAG
The DNA here is from genome assembly GCA_903949285.1 of uncultured Burkholderiales bacterium. Classification (GTDB taxonomy): domain Bacteria; phylum Pseudomonadota; class Gammaproteobacteria; order Burkholderiales; family Burkholderiaceae_C; genus Limnohabitans. Next base: position 8,585 of record CAJAYT010000007.1, on the reverse strand, counting down.
ATCAGCGGGCCCGATGGGAGACTTGTTACTCAGAATCGTGGCTACCTTGGGTAGTGTGGGATGGCTAAATGTGTTTTCCCGTAGCCTCTGAATGACCTCGTGTTTGCTGCTGAGCAGATGGCGTTTGATTTTCTCTAGCGTAGGGAGCTCTAGAAGTCGGTTGATTTCTTCCAGACTTTCCGAGGTGCCTTGTGCGGTTAGCTTGCCGATGAGGCCTCTCACATGGTCGCCCAGGCTCATTGCCTGGCTAACTGCTCCGCCGCCCATTGGCCAGTCAACTTCTGCGAATGGCGTTTGAATTTCAATGAGCTTTCCGAACGTTTTGGCGCTCAAGGTGAAATCCATGGGCAAGTCACTCAGACGGTTGCCGAGAAAGTCAGAGATGTGCTGTATGCGTTGCCAAGACTCACCAACGAAGTCCCAGAACTTTTGCTCGTACTGTTCGGGATCTATGAGCATCCCCGTGAGCAGGAAGTACACCCGCTGGGCTGGGTCAAGGGATTTGAGCTTGAGCTTCTTTGCTACGATGGATGGAAGCTTAGGGATCTCATATTTGAGTGCAGACCTTAGCAATGAATTGAGCTGATTGAGTTGATTTGATTTGTTTCGAGTTGGGAAACTGAGAAGCAAAGCCGGTACAGAAAGGCGGGCGACCTTCTTGTACGCTGCATTTCTGGCCAACGGATAGACCCCGTCAACGTATTCCTTCTGAGCTTTGAAGCTTTCACTCGCGTAGGTGATCAGTACCTTTGACACCAGCTCGGGCATGTCACTGACCAAATGCAAGAACCACTCGGGGGGCGTTTCAGTGCCATCGGTTAATCGGAAGCAGACCATTTTTTCCAGTGTGCTGTTATCTAATAAATCGACAGCACTTGGATTCTTTGTCCAGCTCAGCTCCATTCCAAGCAAGCATGCAGCGCGAATCCAATGGGATTGCTGTTTTAGATGTAGATCGATGATTTCCTTGATGGAGGGAAGATCGCGACGCTTGATACAGGCAGGCATACCAGCCTTCGCGGCTTCGTATACATCGACATAGTTGTCGCAGTAGGTCTTGAACCGATCGAGCGGTGTCTCGCCAAGCGTGTCTGAGTACCGTTTCAACCAAACCCCAGCCAATTGGCCCATCAGTGCAGCATTTGCTTGCCCTGTTCGGATATCAGAAAGCTCGGTTGCAAGGAGGACGCTTCGTTCTCTTTTGATGTCAGCTTGCTCGCGCTGATATTGCTGATTGGAATGATTCCGAGCTTTCCGCCACTCTGGAATTTCCCACGTGAGTAGAGGTTCTAACCAGCTACTTTTGATTGGGTCATCGCCAGCCCATTCGAGCACCATTTCGAAAGTAAGCCCTGGCGCAGGATGATCGGACCACAAGGAACGCATGGCTTCAGCCAGGTGCTCCTTGGACAATGCCTCGTTTGAGGAACAGTCGACGTTCTGGAAATGCCACAGTCCAATGTCTGTAGGAGCTGGTATCCCACGAAGGATCTGTGAGTCGTTGAACAAGCCATGAAGTGGGGAGGGGTTCGCTTGATTTCGTTCAAAGCAAACGCCTAGGAGACCTTTGTAGCGCTCGGGTCTATTGATCAGCCATTGAGTGATGGTTTTGTGGAACTCCGGCTCATGCCGTCGCTCTCCATATTCATCCGTGCCAATACGCAGCCAGGTGAAGAGTTGTGTGTCAGGGATTCGGTTGCCATGTACTTGAACGCCGCGCGCAACCAGTGCGGCCAGCGTACGCGAAATGTGAAACTCTACCCAGTTCAACGACTGCAAGTCGCTGCGTTGTGCCAATTGATCGAGCACAAACGGCAGATCATCTTCAGGAACAGTCTTCGGAAATTCATAGGCCCAAAAGTGCTGGTACATCCCTAGGATCTTGCTTTTCGGGAGGTGAAGGTAGCTCAGGATCTGTGAGATGGAGATGGCTCTGGGGAATAGCTCACCCAACAAAATTCCAGTTAGTTCTTCATCTGGGTCGGCAATCTTTCCTTGATTCAGGTGATCCAAAAATTCGATTGCTTGACTATCAGTTACGCCGGATTCAAGCCAGGCCTCGAGAGCAAGTCGCCGCACTCGCTCCCAACGAGTGGCGTCTGCTGCAATGTCTCGCAGTTCTTTGGTCAGCTGGGTCTGTGATGCTGATTGTTTGAGCACCTTGAGGATGAAAACCACATAGGTCTGTGTGGAGTCATCTCGTTTGGGGTCTAGCAACGCAGCCAAGTATTCATCTTGAAGTTCTATTTGGAAGAGCGCAGAAAGATTCTCTGCACCTCGCATATCCCAGAGTACCGACGGGTTGGCGTGAGTCTGGAAGTAGATTTCTTGCAAAAGCAGTTTCTTGGCCTCTACATCCATGGGATGTGGATCGCTGTAGAGGGCAACGGTCAGTGGATCATTGTTTATCAACCCATGTTGTGCCTTGAGACTCTTCAGAGCCAGCCAGCCGTACAGGCCACGTAGCCCTGCTACTGCTTTTCCGTCAAATCCAAGCATGAGGTTGAGCACTCTTTTCAGCGGAAGCCCGCGTGAATCGATCTGTTTTCCTAGCCAATCGGCCGCCAAATATTCGGCAACACTTCTGTGTGTTGGCTCTAGTCGTTGATCATTGGAAATTGATGGCACGAAGAGGGCTGTGCGCAGCGCCAAGGCCGCTTGTTCCGGTAAGCTTGGCTTCAGAGTTTTCCAGTAAGGAAATCGATCGTTTCCAGCTGACGGGTCCAGTGCGACGCCAGACTTGTCTGCCAACAGCAAAGTAGCGAATACCTGGCCAGCAGCTTCCAAGAGGGCGCTTGTGAGAACTGGCTGAAAGCGGGTTTGATCCCGGTGCTTGCGGTTTTCCTCCTGAACGAGGGCTTCGCATGCAAGCCGGTATGTCTCATCTCGACTGCTTGGCCAAGTCTTTCCTCCCAATGCTTTGACGGTCAGCCCAAGGGTTTGAGGGTTACTCAGCAGGGCGTTGATTCCGCAAGCTTCTGCCTGCGCGATGAAGTCCTCAGCGTCAGTCCGGTTGAAGTTGTTTTCGAGAATCCGCTTGATGTCTTCGACAGTCAGAGGCTCCAGGGTGTAAATCGGGAGCATCCCATTCGGCGACACTCCAATCATCTCTTCAAGATCTGATTGCCCGTACCAGTCTGCTGCACGGCAGGCGATCCGAAAATTGGGCAGTTCCAGTTTCCTGAGTTTGGATTTGATCTGAGCTAGTATGGATGCAGTTGTCGCACTTGCGCGAACTTCATCCAACCCATCAAGGAACAGGCATTTTTCTCTCCATGCCTCATCAATGTCGCTGTAAACGAATTCGGCAATCGTCAATCGTAGACCATTGCCTATTTGCGCCTCGGATTTGAAAGCTTCACTTTTCCCCGCACCGGGCTCTCCCAGCAAAACCCATGCTGGGACTGACCTCAGCGATTCCAAGCCCACCGCTTCGGTGTCGGATCCACCGTCGGGCAATTGGGAGAGCTGCTTGACGCTACGGGGGACAAAGAACATTTACTTCATCCAGCTTTCGACCGGGTGCAAGAGGAAGTCGGAAATGGCAACGCCATCGGCTCCCACCACCATTGGGGTGACATTTTTGAACTTTTCAGCAAAGACCTGTAGACCTTTGGGCGCAGCATAGTCGTCCCCGCTCTTGACCTCGATAGCGAGCAATTTTTCGCCATAGGTCAGAACGAAGTCCACCTCACTGGGGCTCTCGCGCCAGTAATACAGGCTGGAGTTTTCGGGCTTGTTGTTGATCAGATGTGTGCCAACGGCACTTTCAACCAATCGCCCCCAAAATGTTCGGTCGTTTTTGGCCTGCTCGAACGTGTACTTTGCCTGAGCTGAAATCAGGGCCGTGTTGTGGGCATTGAATTTTGGGGGGGATGCGCGCCTGCGCAGCTCTTGCCCCGCATATTTCTGTAGGCCCGTGAGTAAACCTGCCTGTGAGAGCAATTCCAGGTAATGGGCCAGAGTAACCGTGTTGCCTGCGTCTTGCAGTTGGCCGAGCAATTTCGTCAGTGCGACCAGTTGACCAGAGTAGGCACCGCAACCCAGCTCGAACAGGTTCTTCAAAAGCGCAGGCTTTTCGACCCGGGTCATCTGAAGGATGTCGCTCTCGATGTTGGGCTTGATCAGGGCATCACGGACGTATTGTCTCCAGCGGGTTTCATCATGGATCAGACTGGCGGCCCCCGGGTAGCCACCGAAATAGATGTACTCGTCCAGTGAAAAGTCGAACGCCTCCTGCATCTCACTGTAGGACCAGTGCGACATGTGGATGGGCTCATAGCGTCCAGCCAGGCTTTCGGTCAGGCCTTTCTGCATCAGCCATGGAGACGACCCTAGCAGCACAACGCGCAGGGGAACCTGCTCTGCTCGGTCGGCATCCCAAAGCCCCTTGACGACTTCTGACCATCTGGGAATTTTCTGAATCTCATCGATCGCCAGGACATGGCATTGTCCCGGTGGCAGCGACCGGGCTTTGGCGCGAGCCTGCGTCCACTTGTCGACGATCCATTTCTCAGTTGCTTTTGCCCCTGGCTCTCCCTGGATGATGCTGGCTGCGTCACTGAATGGGTCAACAGTTATTGTGGCTGACTGATCCGAGGCTTCAAAGGTAGACGGGCGCCCGGCTAGAGCTTGGCGGACCATGGTCGATTTGCCAATTTGACGCGGTCCGGCTACAACGATCATGAACTTGGGAGGTTCATTGAGTCGAGCTTCGAGGGTCTTTAGATGGGGGCGGCTGTACGGCATTTGCATACCACTGAGTAAATTTACTTTTAAGTATACAATTTAAGTCATTGACTTGCAACAACGTACTTCCTAGAGGGGCATGTGTAATGGGTAAAGCCTTCAAGAGCGGTCTATGCGCCTATTGCGGCGTGGCTGGCTCCACCACCGCCGATCACGTCATTGCCCGTGGTTTCTTTCCTCAAGACCTACGAGCGAACTTGCCAAAGGTGGGCGCATGCCAGGAGTGCAATCACAAGAAATCGAAGTTGGAACACGCGTTGACGGCAGTAATGCCATTTGGTGCGCGGCATGGACGAGCAAGCGAAGCGCTTTTGACGGTTGAGAGGATGTTGGCCAGAAATAAGCCGCTGCATCGACTCATGGCCTTAGGGTTTCGCTCTGTGTTTCGTTCAATCAACGGGTCGCCGTGGATGCGGGAAACCACGGTTCCCTTTGATGGCGAAAGCCTGGAGCTTCTAGGTGAATACATGGTCAAAGGCTTGGCTCGCCATCATTGGGGGCTCGACTTGGGCGTGGATACGTACGTTAGAGCATCTTTCCTGAATGATGTGGGTGCTGCTGCCTTTGATCAGTTTTTTGAAGGAAGTGCAGGAGGACGAGTTGTCAACGACTTGGGGGAGGGCGTGTTTCGCTATGAAGGAATCCAGTCCGCCGAAGACGTCAACGTGACCCTCTGGAAGATGTCGATCTATGGGGCAGAAGTCGGAGGCGACCCACTTTTGGTTGGACAGCGTGCGTCGTTGATTTATGGGGTGTCGGTCTCGAAAGACACTCGGGCTGCAGAACTTCTCTCAACGATTTTTAGGGATGGCGAACTGGCTGCTGGGCGATCTGTCTCGCTCTGAAAGAATCAAGATGTGGATGCGGGTTCAATTCCTTGTGCCGGATTTGAAGTGGATCAGAGAACCGCGCCGATGTAAGATCGGCCTTAAGGTTGAGTCTTGATCACTACCGCGCATTCACGCTCTAGTACTCTCTGGCACGCTTGAGTGCTAATAGAAAGTTCCTGAGTGGTGAACCATCCACCACCAATTTCGTATTTGTTATTAATTGTCCTTGGCAACCCTCAGGTGTCCGTAGGTGCCAGTAAGGCTCCGCGAGTGCCCTGAGGGTTGCTGCTAATTATTACCGGTCACTGCGTGCTGATGCACGCTGAGACGTACTCCCGCTAAGGGAATCCTCCTCAAAGTCCGTGATATCGGACAAGCGATAGCGCACGTGGCCCATCATCTCCATTTAGATCGGCCCGACGCCCTCGCTGCGCCAGCGTTCGAGCGTGCTTTCAGCTACTTGCCAACGTGCGGCCAGCTCGGTTTGGGTCAAATAGTTGTTTCAGTCATGACGACTCCTTAGTTGAAGCTACAAAATTGCAGCAACTCAGGATTAGTTAATTAATGTTGGCTGTCTGAAAACGGCCTTGCAGTTGTTTGCTATCGAGTGGTATCAAGCAAGCCCATTTGCCGAAGTGTCCGCAGATCTGGCCGGAGGAATAGCGTATGATTTCACTCTAGACTCAATTAAAGTCGGCAATCGAAATTGTCTATGAGCTACTGTCAGCAGCAAGCACGGAGCTTGGTAGATGTGGCAAGTTAATGATCTCAACAATGCGAGCGACGTAGAGCAAAAATTTCTGTATAGATTTTTCACGAAGGCACTACCCCTCGGCCTTGAGCTCATGGCCTAAATATTCAAACAAGGGCTAACCTACGACGTTTTTCAATTGGAAAAGGTACAGAGACGAAGCTCTACTACCCAGATCTACTACCCAGACTATGTGTTTGTTATGCTTGGTTTGCCTCTCTTGTTGTAATTGAGGCCAAGGCGCCATCGGAGTCCGTTGAGGAGGGGGACAGACAAGCACGCCTATATGCACACGAATTAAACGTTCACTTCGCAACTGGCTTGAATCCAGCAAAATTCAACCTGTATTGCTCAGTCGCTTACAGTAAAAAAGCCTAAAGAGCGAACCCTTTAGGCTTTAATTAAGTATCAAATCTATCTTAACGTCGACATTAACTCGGCATTAACTCTACATTAATCAGACGCTGTCTAGTGCGTTTAATCCTTAGGCCAACGCATAGCACTATTAAAGAGTATCAATAAAGCTTCTTAATTTGTCTGATCGTGAGGGGTGTTTTAGCTTTCTAAGGGCTTTGGCTTCTATTTGACGAATTCTTTCTCTGGTCACATCAAACTGCTTGCCCACCTCTTCAAGCGTGTGGTCGGTGCTCATCTCAATTCCAAATCGCATCCGAAGCACTTTAGCCTCTCTGGGCGTTAAGCCGTCTAAGATTTCTTTAACCACATCTCTGAGACCTGCTTGCATCGCCGCCTCGATAGGGGCGGTGTTAGCAGAGTCCTCGATAAAGTCACCCAAGTGCGAGTCATCATCGTCTCCAATGGGTGTCTCCATGGAGATAGGCTCTTTGGCGATCTTCATGATCTTGCGGATCTTATCCTCTGGCATCTCCATTTTCTCAGCCAGCGCGGATGCATCGGGCTCGAAACCGAACTCCTGCAAGTGCTGACGAGAAATTCGGTTCATTTTGTTGATAGTCTCAATCATATGAACAGGAATACGGATGGTTCGAGCTTGGTCCGCAATCGAGCGCGTGATGGCCTGTCTAATCCACCATGTGGCGTAGGTTGAGAACTTATAACCACGTCGGTATTCAAACTTGTCCACGGCCTTCATCAAACCGATGTTGCCCTCTTGAATCAAGTCAAGGAACTGCAGGCCACGGTTTGTATATTTCTTGGCAATGGAGATCACCAAACGCAAGTTGGCCTCGATCATCTCTTTCTTTGCATTACGTGAGGCTGCTTCGCCCTCGTTCATGCGTTTGTTGATGCCTTTAAGTTCGTTTAGAGGCACAACCACACGGGTTTGTAGATCGATCAGTTTTTGCTGCAACTCTTGAATAGCAGGAATGTTGCGGGTCATCGTCTCGGACCAAGGTTTACCTGCGGCGGATTGTTTTTCCACCCATCTTAGGTTCAGTAGGTTGGCCGGGAACTCTTTGATGAAGATATCTTGGGGCATGCGGCATTTGTCAACAATGATCCTTCTGAGTTGACGTTCTTTTTTGCGCATATCGTCGACTTGGCTGCGAACCATATCGCACAAGCGCTCAATGGTACGAGCCGTAAAGCGAATTGTCATCAACTCATCACTCAAAGCCTTTTGAGCTTTCAAGTAGTTGGGTGTACCCCATCCCTCTTTGTCGTAGACTTTGTGGACTTTCTCAAAGAGCACGGTGATCCTTGAAAAACGCTCGATCGCTTCGCGCTTGAGTTCTTCTAGTTTCTTAGTTAAGGCTTTGCTGCCCCCTTTACCGTCATCATCATCTGAGTCATCAAACTCATCGAAATCTTCTTCAGCAACATAGTCATCGGCCTCATCGGCGTTGCTAAACCCGTCAACAACGCTGGAGATTACGACTTTGCCCTCTGCGATCTCGTCTCTCAGACGCAAAATCTCAGCAATCGTAGAAGGGGACTCGCTGATGGCTTTCATCATGTCCATCAAACCGCCCTCGATACGCTTGGCGATTTCAATCTCACCCTCACGTGTCAAGAGCTCAACCGTACCCATCTCGCGCATGTACATGCGAACGGGGTCGGTTGTTCTACCGAACTCACTGTCAACAGTGGATAAAGCGGCTTCAGCCTCTTCTTCGGCCTCTTCCTCGGTAGCTGTAGTCGGACCTGTGTTCGTTAAGAGCAGAGTCTCTGCGTCGGGTGTTTGTTCGTAAACCGCTACGCCCATGTCGTTTAACATGGAGATCACAATCTCAAGCGTTTCTGCATCAACCAATTTATCGGGTAAGTGATCT
>CAJAYT010000006.1 GCA_903949285.1 uncultured Burkholderiales bacterium | reverse complement strand
TTGCATCAATGAACGAATTTTATTTAGACATAAAAAAACCTCCCGTTTGAGGGAGGTTCTGGCGGAAGCGGTGAGATTCGAACTCACGGAAGTCGTAAAACTTCGCCGGTTTTCAAGACCGGTGCATTCAACCGCTCTGCCACGCTTCCTTAGGTTGAAGCCTATTATTCTAACCCGGAAGAAAGAGACTTTGAAGGTCACTCAAAAAATCGAACCCTTTTACTGTTGGAGTTACTTGCATCATGTCTCGTTCTAACAACCCTTTAGAGACCGCTTCCTCTATAGGGCCCTGAACCGCACTCAGCGGCATGCCTGTTCTCTCCATAAACATTTGGAGGTTAAATCCCTCTTTAAGCCGGGTTAGGTTTAGCATGAATTCAAAAGGCAACTCTGACCTCGGTACTTCCTCCGATTTGGCCACAGCCTCTCCCGCCTGCGCCTTGGCCATATATAGAGCAGGTTCTTTGTGCCTGATCAGACGAATAATTCTGTGTGCAAAGCTCAGTTTTGAATGCGCTCCGGCACCGATCCCTAAATAGTCTCCGAATTGCCAGTAATTGAGGTTGTGCAAACATCTGTGCCCATCTCTGGCAAAGGCAGAGACCTCATACCTCTCAAGGCCACTCCCCTTTGCATAATCTGCAATGACGTCAAGCATCTCATAAGCCGTATCCTCACTTGGCAGATGCTCTGGGGGATATTTAGCAAATACGGTATTGGGCTCTAATGTTAGGTGATAGATGGACAGATGCGGCGGATTAAACCCCAGAGCAGTTTGCAGATCAACCACTAAATCCTCAACCCGCTGATGGGGTAGGGCGTACATCAGGTCTAAATTAAAAGTCTCAAATACCTCTGAGGCCTCTTTGGCCGCTGCGAGGGCTTGAGCGCTATCGTGGACTCGCCCAAGGGCCTTTAAAGCCTGGTCGTTGAAGCTTTGAACACCTAGGGACAACCGAGTGACTCCGGCTTGCCTGAACGCTTTAAAGCGGTCGCGCTCAAATGTTCCAGGGTTCGCCTCTAAGGTAATCTCACACCCTGGCAACAACACAAGCCTTGAGCGTACGCTAGATATCAAACGCTCAATGCTCTTTGGAGAGAAGAGACTAGGGGTCCCACCGCCCATAAATATGCTGTGAATAGAGCGCCCCCAAATAAGGGGGAGTGAGGACTCCAGATCGCGGATCAATGCATCGATATAGCGATCTTCGGGGAGTTCAGCCCTTCCCCCTGCTCCAGCCGCCTCAGCTGGTCCAGCCGGCTCTCCCGCAGCGCCCGTGCTTAAAGCATGTGAATTGAAATCACAATAGGGACACTTTTTCAAACACCAGGGCAAGTGAATGTACAGCGACAGGGGCGGCAGGCTGGCTAGACTCAAAGTCCCAGCGCGCATGAGGTGCTGAATATCTAAGGGCGGATGCGGAGCCTGCTTATCAGAAGATGAGCTCACACTCGCGATTTCAATGTTTTTCATGCAACCAACTCTCTTGCATGAGTTGTCTCATACGTATCGATGCAAGACCTCGGTGACTGTGTTGGTTCTTCACCTCCACCGGCAGCTCAGCAAAAGTCTTCCCAAACGCAGGAATCCACATGACGGGATCAAATCCAAATCCGTTGGATCCGATGGGCTCCTTTGTGATCTCCCCAAAAACTTTACCCACAGCTATGAGCGGTTCTGGGTCCTGGGGATGCCGGACTGCGACCAAGGTACTCACCAGCGCTGCGCGTCTGTTCTCTATGCCCTGCATCTGTTCGAGCAACGCTTTCACGTTGTTATCGTCACTCTTTGTATAACCAAAGCGTGTTGCGTAAAAAGCAGTTTGCACGCCAGGCTCGCCCCCAAAAGCGTCAACACACAGACCTGCATCATCGGCTAATGCAGCTAGCCCGGAGCTTGCGCTCGCGTGGCGTGCTTTGGCAAGAGCGTTTTCTATAAAAGTGTGAAAGGGCTCATCGGCCTCTGCTATTCCAAGCGCTCCTTGAGTGATCCACTCAATGGGTAGCTCCCTAAACATCACTTCCAATTCGGCTAATTTGCCCTTATTGTTAGAAGCTAAAACGACTCTCATGCGCTCTCTCACACGACGCTTGCAAGCGCTGCTTGCTGAAGCTTGATCAACTCGAAGATACCTTTCTCGGCGTATGAGAGCATCAAATTCATTTGATCTTTAGAGAATGCCTCTCCTTCTGCGGTGCCTTGAACTTCAATGAACTTTCCCTCCCCCGTCATGACCACATTCATATCGGTGTCGCACGCAGAGTCCTCCACATACTCCAGGTCCAGCAAAGCCTGACCCCCTAGCATACCCACTGAGATTGCAGCAACACTTTGATGGATGGGAGTCTGCGTAATTTTTCCCGATGCAAGCAGTGTGTTGACAGCGTCTTGGGCAGCGACGAATGCACCAGTGATACTGGCCGTTCTTGTACCTCCGTCTGCTTGGAGCACATCGCAGTCAAGATGGATGGTGCGCTCACCGAGCTTTTGCAGATCAAAGACTGCACGCATTGAGCGCCCTATCAGTCTTTGGATCTCCTGGGTTCGACCACTTTGCTTTCCCCGTGCAGCCTCTCTATCACTTCGTGTATGGGTGGAGCGGGGGAGCATGCCGTACTCCGCCGTCACCCAGCCCTCTCCAGAGCCTTTTTTATGCGGGGGCACTCGCTCCTCAACAGATGCAGTACAAAGCACCTTGGTTAGTCCAAACTCAATGAGTACAGATCCCTCTGCGTGGACGGTATAGCCTCGCGTGATCTTGACGGGTCTTAGAGCGTCAAATGCCCTTGATTGCCTGGAGGCAATCGTATTAGGAGTGGACGTGGGATTTAAAGGTGTGGTTGCCATAAAGTAATTCAGTAAAAAGTAATTGAATGATTGGGTGTAATGACACGGCGAGCGCGCTCTGGGTCATTTTGTACCTCCCGTATTGTCTTCGAAGTTCATGTTTGCATTTGAGATTTAGTGAATGGCCTGTGACAGGCCTGATTGGCTGATGGGGCTGATGGGGCTGATGCAGGTCCGCCGCTCCGCCGTTGTAGGATAATTACGATTTCAAAGCTTTAATCAGCTCTTTTTACGGATATTTAAAGAATATATGCCCATTTACAGTATGACCGGATATGCAAGCGCACAGTCTAGCTTGCAAAGCGTCGTTGAATCTCCAAGTAGTCCAACCATTCGATTGGGCCTTGAGATACGCTCGGTCAATAGTCGGTTTTTAGATCTCACCTTTAAATTACCAGACGAGTTACGCGAATTCGAGCCCTTGATGAGAGAGCACTTAAGCGCTCAACTCAAGCGAGGAAAGGTAGAGGTAAAAGCCTCCATTGTGAGCTCGGACTCACAAGGCGTTGCAGAGCCGAGCTCAAAACTCCTTCAAAAATTATCGAGCATTGAAGATAACGTGCGCGTATGGCTTCCTAAGGCTGCACCTTTAAGCGTGAGCGAAGTCCTTCGCCTCAGCACCCCAACAACGCCTGGTGGAGCAGAGCTTGGCGCGCCTTTGACTGAACTGCTCAAAGAGACACTCAAAAACCTGCTCACCGCTCGGGCAAAGGAGGGAGCAAGACTTGCTAGTTCGATGCTTGAGCGCATCGCTCAACTTAAAGCCTTAACCACCAAAGTCACCCCGATTGTTCCCCAACTTGTTGAGCAGCAAAGGCTTAAATTCCTAGAGCGCTGGAGAGAGGCCCTAGGGTTAGGTCAAAAGGAGATGCCTACTTCTGGAGCAGGAGCAGACGCTGCGGGCACCTTATCAGAGGCCGCTCACGACCGTGCCTTAACAGAGGCAGCCAATTTTGCAATCCGTATCGATGTGGCTGAGGAGTTGACACGCCTGTCCTCTCACTTAAGCGAGATAGAGCATTTGCTCAGTCCGACCAAGAACACTGAGAGTCTTGGTAAACGCTTGGACTTTTTAATTCAAGAGTTGCACCGTGAAGCCAATACACTGGGCTCCAAGTCAACCAGTCTTGAGCTTACAAGGATAGGAGTAGATATGAAAGTGCTGATTGAGCAACTGCGCGAACAAGTCCAAAACATAGAATGAAAAATTACCCAGGAAACCTCTTCGTTGTCGCAGCGCCTAGCGGTGCGGGCAAGTCCAGCTTGGTTAAAGCCTTAATGGAGCTTGACTCCCAAGTCACCCACTCAGTTTCCCATACGACCCGCCAACCTAGGGGCCAGGAAGTGCATGGTCGAGAGTACTTTTTCATTAATGATCGTGATTTTGACGAACTTATCCAGGAAAATGCATTTTTGGAGTGGGCTCATGTCCACGGGCACCGCTACGGGACCTCTAAAAAGACAATTGAAGACAAAATCACCGACGGGCACGACGTTTTGCTGGAGATTGATTTCCAAGGCGCACTACAAATCAAAGCGGTATTTCCAAGTGTCGTGCTCATTTTTATTCTCCCCCCTAGCTGGGAGGAGCTCAAATCTAGGCTAGAAAGACGCGGCGAGGACGCCCCCGGGGTGATTCAATTACGCCTTGAAAATGCTGCTCAGGAGATGGCACAAGCGAGTCAATTCGATTTCGTTATAATCAACGAAGTTTTCGAGCGGGCTTTATTTGATTTAAAAGCCGTGGTTCACGCTCAAAGACTCAAGTACGCGTCCCAAAGTCGCGCTAGAGCGGAGATTTTTCACGCTCTCAATTTGAACTAATACCCCCAATACCTGGAGAAATACAAAATGGCACGCATCACTGTTGAAGACTGTTTAGAGAAAATACCGAACCGATTCCAACTCGTTTTGGCAGCCACATACCGCGCACGCATGCTCAGCCAAGGTCACACTCCAAAGGTCGAGTCTAAAAACAAACCAGGCGTTACTGCTCTAAGAGAGATCGCTGCCGGCAAAATTGGACTCGAAATGCTCAAAAAAGTACCGGGCTGATTTGACAGACTGTTTTGAAAAAACACAAAAAAGCACCTTCAAGGTGCTTTTTTTAACCCTAAAGCTCGCTTAATGACCCACAAAGCGCTAAAGTGTCACATATGAGCGCAGTAATGAACCCCTCCGGCGGAAACAACAGCACAGAAGCATCTAATGCAGCTGCGGCGAGCTTTGCCTCACTATTGTCAAAATTAGACTATTTAGGGGCTGAGGGCAAAGAACTCGTTCGAAAAGCGTACCGTTACTCTGACAACGCTCATCTTGGCCAAAAGAGGCAAAGTGGTGAGCCCTACATCACACACCCCATCGCAGTGGCTGCTCAGTGCGCGGAGTGGAAACTAGACGCGCAGGCGCTCATGGCAGCGCTCCTTCACGACGCGATGGAGGACTGCGGGATTAGTAAGCAAGATTTGATACAAGATTTCGGTGCCCCCGTTGCAGAGATGGTTGACGGCTTGACCAAGCTTGACAAGTTGCAATTTGATACGCAAGAGGAAGGACAAGCTGAGTCATTTAGGAAGATGCTGCTCGCGATGGCCAAGGACGTTCGAGTCATCTTGGTTAAACTCGCCGACCGCTCGCACAACATGCGCACCATGGGCAGTATGCCAACCAAGAAATGGGCTCGTATCTGTAATGAAACGCTTGAGATTTACGCCCCCATTGCGCACAGACTTGGGCTGAACCAAACCTACCGCGAACTCCAGGATCTCTCATTTAGGTATTTAAAGCCCTGGCGTTATCAGATCATCGAAAAAGCGGTTGGCAAAGCACGCTCCAGACGACGCGACATCTTGATCAAGGTCCAAAAAGATGTTGAACAAGCATTTGCAAAATACAACATCCCTATCAGGATCTATGGGCGTGAGAAAACACTGTTTTCTATCTACAAAAAGATGGACACCAAAAACCTCAGCTTTGCGCAGGTGACTGATATTTACGGTATGCGGGTCATACTACCAAGCGTAGTCGAGTGCTATACAGCTTTAGGCGTTTTGCACCAACTCTATAAGCCCGTACCTGGTAGGTTTAAAGACCATATCGCCATTGCAAAGGTCAATGGTTATCAATCGATACACACAACTTTAGTGGGCCCTGCTGGAATCAATATCGAATTCCAACTGAGGACTGAGGCCATGCATATTGTGGCTGAGTCTGGAGTTGCCTCGCACTGGCTTTATAAATCACAAGAACACGGATCAGAGAACGCGGAGAGACTTGGCACGCAGTGGTTGCAGTCCTTGGTGGATATTCAAAATGAAACCCACGATGCGACAGAGTTTTGGGACTATGTGAAGGTGGACCTGTTCCCCGATGCGGTTTATGTGTTCACCCCCAAGAGCAAGATCATGGCCTTGCCCCGAGGTGCGACAGTTGTGGACTTCGCTTACGCGGTTCACAGCAATATTGGCGACCGAACGATGGCTGGCAAAATAAACGGTGAATCTGTTCCTCTTAGAACGGAGTTGAGAAACGGAGACGTGGTTGAGATTGTCACCTCCACCGTTGCCGCGCCCAATCCTGCATGGCTTGCCTTTGTCAAAACGGGACGAGCGCGCTCAAAGATTCGGCACTTCCTCAAGACACAGGCTCAAACCGAGTCCCTTGGACTGGGTGAGAAGTTACTGGCTCAAGCCATGCGCGCTGAAGGCATTGAACAAATGCCTTCGGATGAATTGAAATACAAGCCGCTTTGGGAGCGTTTGTTGCGGTTCACGGGAAGTCACTCCAAAGAGGAGCTTCTGATCGATATTGGACTTGGCAAACGTATTGCAACCATTGTTGCAAAACGCATAGTGTTATTACTTTCAGAACTGGGTGAGCGTCCTGACGCACTGCTCATTAGCAAAGAGCGCTTTACAGCCCATGAATCCATCTCTCAAGGCGGTGTGGTGGTGGACGGTAGCGAGAATGTGTCCATTCAATACGCGCACTGCTGCAGACCCATTCCTGGAGATTCCATCCTGGGATATTTGGGTAGAGGCGAGGGGCTTGTTGTGCATACGGAGGACTGCGGAGTTGGTCAAAAACTCAAGCACAAAGATAGCGAAAGATTCATCACCGTTGAGTGGGCGGATGAAGTGGTCAGAACGTTTGAGTCAGAGGTGGTGGTAACCGTCCAAAACGGCAAAGGCGTTCTTGCACGCGTTGCTGCAGCGATTGCGAGTGCAGAAGCGGATATCACGCACGTTAACATGAGTGAGGAGTTCTCAGGGCAATCCGCAATCGATCTCAAGTTCACGATCGCAGTTCGCGACACAACACACCTTGAGAGTGTGCTCAAGCACCTGAGAAGACTCCCCTCCGTCTCTCAAGCCAATAGAGTGGTCTCCTCCAAGTCAGCCTCTCACTAAATTAGGTGTGTGGGGCGTTGTCAAGGCTTGGGGTACTCTACTTTCAAGATTTCAATCACCTGAGTACCTGCGGGGGTTTGAAGTTTCACCTCATCACCCTCCCGGGCTCTGATTAGAGCGCGCGCAATGGGAGACACCCAACTCACCTCCCCCTTTAAGCTGTCAAACTCATCTACGCCTAAGATCGTGATCGTATTGACTTGATCTGCAGAGCTTTTGGGGCTGGGGTGTACGGTGCAATATGTGACCGTCGCTCCAAAGAAAACAGTATCGTTGTTGTAGTGAACACTAGGGTCAACTACCTCGGCGATATCGAGTCTTTTGGTTAGAAAGCGAATGCGCCGATCAATTTCTCTGAGTCTTTTTTTGCCGTATATGTAGTCTCCGTTCTCAGAGCGGTCACCGTTACTCGCGGCCCAGTGCACGATCTCAACGATCTTAGGACGCTCTACGTCCATGAGCGCCAATAACTCGTCGCGCATGGCTGTGTAGCCTTTGGGGGTCATGTAATTTTTGACGGGCTTGGTATCGACTGCTCCGCCCTTGTGGGCCGAACTCCGACCAGTTTGCGAGCCAGAGTCAGCGTCCTCTTCGTCCTCAGTCTCTATATGATTTACCAACGTTTCCTCCAAGCACAGACCAAATACCAAAAGTACAGTACTGAATCCAGAAAAGGGAAAGTGCAGACAAAACTAATCGAAAATCTAGCGACGTATAAAGCGTCAACTCTCGTAGTGTGACCTTCAAAATGTATGCAATCATTTACGGCCTACATTTTGATTAAATAAATTTGGTGCGGCTGGCAGGAATCGAACCCACGACCCCTTGGTTCGTAGCCAAGTACTCTATCCAGCTGAGCTACAGCCGCCCAAGACAAAGATTATAACATGAAAGCCTATTTGAGGACTACAGAGCGCCAATCGAGATCCAAGGGATGTAGGCAATCAACACAATACCAACAATTAGTGCAAGTAAATAGGGAAGGATCGGCTTAATGCCTTTACTAGGGTCCACCTTACCAATCGCGCAGGCCGCGTAGTAGCCCACTCCAAGGGGTGGTGCAAATAGCCCCAGTCCCATGGAGAGCACCACTACCACGGCGTAATGTACCTCGTGAATCCCAAGTTGACGGGCAATAGGGAAGAGCAAGGGCCCCAATAGCACAATGGCAGGTATCCCCTCCAAGACAGAGCCCAAAATCACAAAGGCAACAATGGATACGCACATAAATACGGGCGCTCCGCCTGGGAGCTGCTGCATGGACTGGGCAAGCCAACCCGAGAAGCCCGATTGGGTGAGCCCCCAAGCCATAGCGGTTGCCGTGCCGATAATAAAAAGTATTGCACCAGACAGTGAAGCCGTCTCTATCAACATTGGAACAATACGCGACCAGCTCCACTGTCTATAAATAATCAAGCCCGCCAAAGTGCAGTAAACGATACCAATGGTTGAGACTTCTGTGGCTGTTGCAATTCCTTGAATGACCGCAAAGCGGATCACAAAGGGCAGTGCAAGAGCGGGCAAAGCTACAACTAAGAGTTGTAAAACTTGTGAGGACTTGGCTCTTGGCAGAACCTGTGCATCATCCTTTCTGGTTCGCCAAGCAACGACAAGAGCCAAAAGCAACGCCAAGACCAAGGCGGGCAAGAGCCCTCCGGTGAAAAGGCCAGAGATGGAGACACCCGTCACCGATCCTATCGTGATAAGCACCAAGCTTGGAGGGACGGTCTCTGTTTGCGCACCTGTGGCGGCTAAAAGCGCAACGAGCTCGCCCTCATCTGCCCCTCTTTTTTTCATCTCAGGGAAAAGTGCAGGCGTGACCGCAGCCATATCCGCCGCTTTAGAGCCCGAGATCCCCGAGACCAAATACATTGCGCCAATCAAAACATAAGAAAGGCCACCCTTTACATGCCCCAGCAAGCTCTCTAAAAAAGCCACCATCGAGCGAGCCATACCGCTCATCTCCATCAAGACGCCCAAGAACACAAATAATGGGACAGCCAGTAAGATTTGGTGAGACATGCCCTCATCCATACGGCCCACGATAACACTGATGGGGGTGGAAGTCGTAAACCCTAAAAATCCAAGTACACCCAAACCAAAAGAATACCCAATAGGTACGCCGGCAAACACCGCGCTCAAAACAACGCCTACAAAGAAGATCAAAAGGTTCCAGGAACCCAAATCTTCAAAAATAAATTGACATTTGTAGAGCGCAAGCACGACAACCACCATAAAGACTGCTGCTTGAGCAGACTGCGTATGTTTGGGCATTCGAAATAAGCGTAGGAGCGAGTAAAGGGCCATAAGCGCAATGCCTACGGGTAAGGCTGCCTCGCGCCAAAGACTTGAAATCTCAAGGGCCGGGGTCACAACAATAGCCTCATCCATGGCCCGCTCATAGGCAGGCATAAAGAGAAGACCCAAGAAAGTCAAACCTGCACAGTACTGGAGAGACTCAAAAAAAGCGGCACCTCGCCCAGTAGCCAGAGATATTAAAGCCGTCATCCGCATGTGCTCCGAGCGCTTGACGGCTATGACAGAACCAAGCATTGCAGTCCATAAGAAAATCATTGACGCTAACTCATCAGACCACGTAAGGGGCTGGCGGAACACAAACCGGGAGACTACTCCCAGAAACAAGATACAAATATCAGCAAACACTAGCAATGCTGCGAACCACTCGACACAAGAGACAAGTGTGGACTCAAGAGTGATGAGAGTTTTATTTAGTTGATTGGTAGCCGTCATTGATTTAACCCTTTAGTGCGAATATTCTATAACTTGTCCACAACTTTTCTTCATTTCAAGAAAATACGAAGTCAAATCAACTGTAATTAACCAAGAATGATCAGCCAAATAGAACCAATTCATCAATATTTATACCACCTGCTAGCGTCTGTAAAACATTTTCTATTGAATCCACCTGGCCTCAAATGACAAGCTTAACGCAGTATTTATTTGGCGCTAAGGGAGTGGCCGTGCTCACAAAATACAAGCCTGCTATTGAATTCACGGAAAGTTGATCAACTTTATAGAACTTTACGGCGCATGCATAAGCAATCAGACTAAATTTTAAAATCTGATGCTGAATTTCCTTATGACTAAGTTCGCACAAATACACAAAGGTGTACAACATTAGCGCAGATCTTCAAAACTTAGATATCAAACATTTAAAAATTAAATATTGTTGTTTTACACATTATTTTCTATATATATTTATGAATATATATAAATTACATACTTAATGGTTTATGCTACACATCAATCCAGATAACTTTAGTTGGAACGCCCTAGGTTCTTCAAAGGTAAACATTATGGGTATTAAATTGAAAGCGATTGATGGACTTCATTAAGCGAAACGAATCCATATCCGAACTGACTGCGCAAAACAAAAAAATGGGCCTCTCGATTTTGATTCTTGGCGCTTGTCTTCTGCTCTCATTGGTCAAAATGGTTTTGCAAAGCGAGATTGTGATTGTGCAGACTCCCGGCATGCCAGATAACGCCTACTTAGAGCGCAGTTACATGGACAAAGCATCTCAAGAGGCAACGCTGCTGACCGTGACAAGCTCTGTCGTAGAGATCAATCCAGATAATGCGGAATACCAGAAAAAACTACTTGGATCCTTTCTCAGTCCTGCAAGCTATACAAAGATTGAACGAGATATAGACGTGAGGGTCGCACAATTGACAGCTCAAAGGGAGCTTGGGAGTTACTACTTTGTTTTGAAAAAATACGAATACGACCCTGTGCTCAATAAACACTTTGTAATCGGCGAGCTGCATACGGTCAACGCAGCAAAAGACAGCTCACAGCTCTACGTATTCGAGTACACAACCCATGTGGAAAACTACAGACTATGGATCGACGAGGTTCTAACGTACGAGGGTGACAAAGCGCACAACTCTGAATACCTAAAAGGGCAAAAAAAGTGAGAGTCACACAAATTCTTCTGATTTCAATGCTCGTGAGTGTTGTGCCAGACGGTTTCCCCCAGACCTTACAGCCCCGTCCATCGCAGCCAGTAGCCCTAACCGTCACACAACTTGAAGCTCGGTCTTTAAATACGGACGACGGACCTGGAGCCAAGAAGACCACAGGCAATCACAAGCCTAAAGCACCAGCACCAGTCTTTGCAAGCGAGGATATTCATCCCGATGTGGCCGTCAAAGAAACTGCAATAAAGGAGATCATTCTCCCCGGTGTTATGCACCTAGAGGGCGAGAGCTTAAACGCTCTAGACCCTAGCAGAGCAAAGCATATCCAAATGAACAACGGTGGCTCACAAAGTGTTTATGTCAGCTCCACCGAAATCAACAGAATTCAACTTCCCTTTAACAATCCAAAGGTTGTGACCTCTGGTGAGTTAGCCGTAGATAAGTCTGAGAGTTCAAACAATGTTTATTTCTCATTCAAGAAAGATCCACACCCAGTGCAAATGTTTTTCGAGAATACTGAGACCAATTCAGTCATTGGCCTTCAACTCATTCCAAAGACTTCTCTGCCCTCTCAAACTGTTCTGATAGATGATGTTACCCCGCAAACTAAAGCAGTCGCTGGAATGGGTGCAGCAAAGAATGTTAGTTTCATTGAAACTATGCAGTATCTACAAGAAGTAACTGCTAAGGGCGGTATCCCAACAGGTTACTCAGTTATTGATATTGCATTGAAACCAATTACGAAAAACGGTTTTGTTCTCACTGTGGATAAAAAACTCTCGTCTGAGCAAAATGACATTTGGATTTACAAAATCTTCAACCCCCTTAAAACTCGAATTGTTCTGCAAGAGACCGAGTTTGGATGTGAGGCTGGCATCTGTAATCCTGATGTTTTATCTGTAAGTCTGTACCCTACTCCTGCAATTGAGCCTAACGGAATAACCACTGCCATTGTTATAGCCAAAAGGAGTATGAAATGAAGGCTCTAGATAACATGAGACTCCTGTGGGATGAGTCGTCGAAGAATGCAAAACTAGCAGCGCTAGGAAGCTTGGCAGTCCTAGGACTGATTATTCTCATACAAGTCAATCGAAACTCTGAGGTTCAGGCTAATTTGGTCAAAGCGAATGCCGAGGCAGCAGCAAAAGCGCAGATTAAAAACGACCCACTCAATTTTTCAACAGTTAGAACACTCCCCATCAACAACCGTAACCAAGGTTTAGAGGATGAGGACAAGCGTATTAACGTACTCGAAAATGAACTGAGGAAGCTACTCGCATCTAACGAGGACTTAGCGGCAAAAGCGCTCACTAAGCTCACGCTGAACCAACCCACTTTCAAATCACAGCAGAGTATCGACCTAAACACGCCCATAGACGTCTTGCCGGAAATTACTTTCCCAAAGACTCCGCTTGTCAAGAAACTCAGCGCACTTGAAGGGAATGATGACGAAAATGTACAGGCAGGGTTGAATTTAGCACCACCAGGACCTACGCCGCCAAGCTTAAAGGTGTGGGAGGCTGCAAAAAAGGTCGAAACAGTTAAATCCAAAGAACCCGAACTTGTTATACCTGCTAATTCTTTTTTAGAAGGTGTACTGCTAAGTGGGGTGAACGCAAGAGCCAAATTCGGTGCGCAAAGTAGTGGAAGCAGTAGCGGTGCAAGTGGTTACGGTGCAGTGGGTGGAAGTGTTTCAGCCAATGACGTTGGAACCCCATTCGTCACGAAGCTCAAAAACAATGCCGTCCTTCCAAACGGATGGAGAGTCTCGGATTTAGGAGACTGCTTTGTAGGGGGGAGTGCAAGAGGGGAGATTCCCACGGAGCGTGCACTTGTAGTGGCCAAGACTATATCTTGTATTGGAAACGACGGCGTGGTCTGGGAAGGCGAGATGAATGCCTACGGAGTGGATATTGACGGGAAAAACGGTATAGCAGGTAAATTGGTAAGTAAGGAAGGACGGTTGATTAGAGATTCCGTCATATCAGGAATGATCGCTGGATTTGGATCATCTTTCTCCCCCACCGCTATCCCCGCTTACAACTCATCGGCAACAGGCGGTCAAACCACGGGCGCTCAGTATCCCAATGCAGGCTTGATTGCTCAGTCCTCTATTGGGCAAGGCATTTCTCAATCATCTCAGCTGATCACTAGGTTTTACTTGGATTATGCCAATTCAGTTTTCCCAGTGGTTGAGGTGAATTCAGCGACCCACATTACATGGGTCTTACTTAAATCTCTCACACTCACTAAAAAACGGTACGGAATACAACTGTGAAAAAAATATTAATTAGCCTAGCGCTCATTCAATTGTTAACCGGTTGTGCCAGTTGGTTCACACCTGTAGGGGAGGATACTTTTGACTGCAATAGACGGGACGTGCCCACAAGTGCGCACTGTAGGAGTATGAGGTCTGTAGACGACTCAACCTCTGGCTCTATTCCTCCGACTCGTTATGACCGCAAGTTCAGTATGGCAGAGGTTGACGAATTGAACGGTATATCACAGGAGAAAACACTACCGAACCCTAAAACCCAAACTGCCTCAAACACAACTTATGAGGCTGTTAATGCAAGTTCGTTAAGAGCAGCGGTCGTCACTGGCATGCCCGTTCGTCAAGGACCGATCATTCAGCGGGTTTGGATTCAAAAATTCACAACTGAGAACGACACATTAGTCCAAGACACTTATGTATATAAGGAAGTGTTTCCAACCCATTGGTCTGGATTTTCAGAGACCACAGCAAACACGGGAGAGGCTAAATCGGCTCAAGTTTATCCACATAAACAAATCAAAGAACAAGATTTCTCACCTATTTCACCGCAAATCCCCAGTACCCACAGCACTGAATTTTTTGGGGACGGTACAACCCCAGAGTCCACTGAAGACTTGATGCCAAACGGAGCAGTCAATCTAGGTCCCTCAAAGCCCAACTAAAACAAAGGAACCGAGATGAGTCTTGATTCCAAAACGCAAAACGTATTTTTCTTAAACATAAGGTAATTTTCAAATGTCAAAATCATTCAGCACTTACATCCGAAGCTTCGCAAATAGCAACAAAACGCTTCTTGCAATTAGTGCGTTAACTGCAGTTTCAGCTATAGGAGCTTTCAATGGGGGTTCGGCTGTCGTACAAGGTCCCTTTGCGATACCCATTTCTACGTTAACAGAATACGCACCATCGATTGGAATCTATGGCGCCATCATCTCGGTCATTATGGCTGTTTGGTCATTTGCACACGGCAAGGGCCTCTCAACCATTGGGGTACCTATTATTGTTTTGATGCTGTCTGAGCTTGGAATTCCGTTTATCTCTACTTTATCGACGAGCGTTCGAAGCCCCACTTCAATCACAGTTGAGACTTCAACTCCAATAACATCATTAGCCAAAATTTCCAATAACGAAGCTGCTAAATAGTCGGAAATGTATCGTGTGCGAGGGTATTTTGCCTATTGAATTAAAGCTAACTGGGCACTATCACTCAAATTTTTGTATTCTTTATCAAGGTTTAGATGTTTGATTTCAAAAATAGCACTCAATGTCAAAAGCTAAGTGACATCATTCATTTGGATTCATTTGAAGCAAACAACAACATCATTGTCACCAAACCGCGCGGGGATAGCGATTATTTGGGTTGCACCTATTTAATGACTCCGCTCTCGGGTGCGGGGCAAGAGGTTACAACACTGATGGCCTCTGTGATCAAAACCGCACCAGACGAATCTATTATTCAAGTCAGCTTACTGTGTGAGCCAGATATGTGGGCACAGACTGATTACTTAAGAGGCAAGACTCACGGCGGACAATTTATCCAAGAACTCATTCAACGCAGGGCAGATCTGCTAAAGAAGGGGCTTAGTGCAGATTGGCAAGCAGATCTACCGATTATCAATAAAAAGTCCCTCATCATCTCCCTCCTCTACCCTGTAAAGAATGTAGATCAAGAAGCGATGGAGCGTGCAACCATTATTCAGGATGATTTCCTGGTCAACCTAAGAGCAAGTGGATTTAACGACGCCGCTCGCCTAGCGCCTAACGAAATTCTAAGTTTGTACTCGAAATTTGCAAACCCATATACCCCTAAGCAAGATATCCAATTGGACGATATGGTGGAGTTGAAATACCAGGCATTTGGCCCTGAAACGCAGTTAGATTTCACGGTAAATGAACTAAGTTGCGTCGGAGAGGAGACTTATTGCTCAACCATAGCTATTAAAAGCTATCCAGCCACTGCCACACAGGGGTTGATGAATCTTGTAATCGGAGCCCCGTTTAATGAGGGTGAAACACTAAGTGGTGGCGGTCAACGGATCATGACACCATTCGTGATCACAACCACCATTAGAGTTGCAGCACAGGAAAGAGAACTAAGGCGCATCACAAAGTCCCTTAAGTCAAGGCAAGCTTTACTACCAAAATGGATTGAGACCTGGAAATTCTCCAACGAAGCAGTGACTGAAAAAATGCATGATCTGAATTACCTCAGTACGCAGTGTGGCCCAGAGGGTGACAAACTCGTATTTGTAAGTACCACAATTTTCGTTTTTGGGAAAAATCGCAAAGCAACAATTGATTCTGCAATGGGGGTGAAGAGCACGCTTAACAAACTTCGCTTTGACGCGAGGCTTGCTGGCTCTAATGCAATGGTGCGTTGGGCACAGTCGTTGCCATTGAATTTCTCAAACGCAATTGCCAAGGATTTAGATTCAGAGTCTCTTATGCCAAGCGTTTGCGCAGGTTGTTTGATACCCATTTACTCCGATTTCGCAGGAAACGGAGCAAATTCAGTTGATTCTGGCTCCATGTTTTACTCCAGAAGGGGAAGCACCTATTTCCTTGACCCCTTCAAGACCAATAACAACTATTCAGGAATTATTGTTGCTCAGTCGGGATCGGGGAAGTCATTCCTCATTCAGCAATTTGCCACTGACCAACTAGCCCAAGGAACACAGGTATTCATACTCGATAACGGACGAAGCACGGAGAAGTTGACGCGTGCAGTTGGGGGGCAATTCATCGAGTTCAGCGGGGATGAAAAGCATATGATTGGGCTTAATCCATTCACTGGCCTGAGTGATGCCGAATTTGCACAAGACTCGGCCACCATTACCAAGCTCTTCTTGCTTATGGCCAATGCCAAAGAAGACGATAAAGATGCGCTATTGGTCATGGACGCTGCAGTCAAACTCGCTCATTCAAACTCTGTTGAGCCCGAAATCGAGACAGTCATTCAAGCACTGCGTACTTCTGCGACCAGTAAGCCTGCTCATGAGGCAGGACCCATAGAGCATAAATCTCAGGAACTTTACGCACAACTTCAGTTTTTTATGAATGACCCCTACAAGTCATCTTTCTTTAAGGGTAAATCAGATTTTGATAAATCAAATAACTTAACTGTGTTTGAGTTAGGACAACTGAACGAGCACCCACATTTAAAAAATGTAGTAATGTTCTTCATATTGCATATTTTGAACAACAAAATAAAGAAAACCAGGGGTAAGAAACTGGTCATTGCCGATGAAGCTCACGACTTACTCGAGGACCCAATGTCCGCTTCCGTCCTAACGGGAATTTACCAAAAGGGACGTAAAGACGGAGTTTCGATGTGGATTGTTATCCAAAGCTTACTGAAACTCTTTGAAACTCCGACTGGGCGCTTCATTTACAGTCAAAGCGCATGGAGACTGATTCTCAGTCAAAAGAAGGAGGAGATTGACCGACTCTTTGAGGAGAAACTCCTCACTCAATATGCAGATGACCCTTACTTCAAAAAATTGATCAGTAGCATCAAAACGCTTAAGCCTGTGTTCTCCGAGATTTTAATTATTGGCGAACAAGGCTATGACGCTGTACGACTGTATGTCGATAAATTCACCTCCACTTTGTTTAATTCAGAACAAGGGCAGCGAGATGCATTCTTTGACAGATTCAACAGTATATCGCCCCTCGAATCTGTGATAGACATCATTGATGAGTTCATCTCAGACAAGTCCCGAATTCAGCGACACATTGTCGCAGACGCTATCTATCTGCTTAAATCAAGTGGGATGAATATGAACGAAATTACTGAGTTGGTCCGTGATGAGCTAGCAATTTGATGCGCCGGTCGCTTTTATACCGAATTCTTTTCGCAAGCCTAGGAGCTTTATTAGCTGTAGACGCATATGCACAAACTACCTCTTCAACAAGTACCCCAATCAGTCCCATAAGTAGTTCGCCTGCCAGTTCTCAAACTGCGTTAAGTGATGGGACTCACTTTGCAAACCTGTTAGTTCCCGTCATACCTGGACAAGTCATCAATCCCATTGCGGTGAATTGGAAGGGGAGTACCAATGCACCCACAACTGCTCCACCTGGTTTAGGTGAGTTTTCATTCCCGAACACCAATCCAAACTTATTGAGCACAGCTCAAACTAGTGGACTTGCGAATATGGGAATATTAACTCAGGTTACTTGTCAAAATTACGTAGCAGGTGGAAAAGGAACAACCCCAGCCACCGACCAGCAGTGTGCGGCGGTTAATTTCCTAAACAATCAGTGCACTACGCCCTCCCCAATTGAAGCCGGTGTACTCAACAGCTCGGGAACTGCTTATTCGCAGGGCAATAACTGTGGCGGTACTTTTGGAGGCGGGCAGTCACAGTTTAATATGAAAGTCGCCAGCTTAGATCCAATATTTGGTTCAGTAACGGCGACAGCCATAAATAATGAAAGCGCTATAAATGGGAGCACCTGTACACCTGTAACCGTCATCACAGCCCCAGCCGAGTATTCTGAAAATGCATGTGTCATCAACAATTCTGGCACTCAGTACACTTGTTCTCAGTCACTTTCAACCACCATTACCAGCCAGTCCAATCCAGCCGTCCAAAAGAGCAGCTGTATTTCAGGTATTTTGTTAGGTAATTATTGTCAACAGACCTCTAGTGCTGCTGCTGCAGTGACCTATATCTGCGCTGAGGGTTACTCACTCGTTGGCGCATCTTGTACTCAAACAAATAGCCAAGTCGCAACCCCCAATTATTCTTGCCCGAGTGGGCAAACACTTGAGGGATCAACATGCTCTGCAATATCAGTTGCGGTTGTTGCGAGTTACTCATGCCCCAAAGGATATACGGTCTCTGGCTCTGGTTGTATGGAAACACTAACTGAGAGTGCAAGCGTTAGATCCTATAGCTGCCCCATAGGATACTCGGTCAATGGAACTTATTGCACACAGTCCCTAAGCCAAACTGCAACGCCCAGTTACATATGCCCTGTGGGGTACAGCTTGGATCACTCTACTTGCTCAAAGGCAATAACTGTTCAAGCCGTGGGAAATCCTGGATGTCCAAATGGATCAACATTAAATGGCCCTAATTGCACAACGCCAAGTAACTCCATTACACCTGCAATGAGTGATAGCTACACATGCCCTATTGGATATACTTTATCGGGATCAAGTTGCACACAAACCATCACTCAAGCTGCATTGATTGCAACCTACAGTTGTCCACCCGGTTATTCTGTCACCGGGAGTAGTTGCACTGTAGAACTTACCCAATTTGCTACGCCAAACTATTCGTGCCCAACTGGGTATGTATTGAACGGCGCTGCCTGCTTGCAGACGCTGACCCAGTCAGGAACTCCAAATTATCTCTGCTCTACGGGGATACTTTACGGTTCAAGTTGTCTAACGACATCCCAAGCGAGTGTTGCAAGTTATTCATGTACAAGTGGTTACGCACTAAGTGGAACATTGTGTACCCAGACACTTACCCAACCCGCAAGCATCGCTGGGTATACATGTTTGAGTGATCAAACTCAATCGGGTGCTACATGCACGTCGACTTCAAAATCTACTGTTGATGCGATGTCGAATTATTCCTGTGCAAGTGGAGCTCTAAGCGGATCAATATGTACGACTTCTGGCAGCTATGTTGCAACGCCTGCTTATTACTGCTCAAACGGAACACTGAGTGGTACTAGCTGTATCTCAAACGCCACAAGCTGTCCTGGAACCCTACTCTTACCCAACAACCTTAACCCAAACTATGTGTTGCGATTACTTTGCACAGCAGGCGGATGGAACCTAGAAGCCTCTGGTAATGGGGCGTCTGGGCCGTGGGGAAATCCGGCATTTGTAGCATTCCCAAGCTACGATACGACGGCCAATAATGGGTGGCTCTACTTTAGTTGTAATGGCTCAAGCTGCACGGCTACAGGTATAGGCGGGGCCGGAAATATCTGGAGCACAAGTTACACGCGACCCACAAATACAACTTCCGCTACGATTAGCTCATATAGCTGCCCAAGTGGGGGGATTTTGTCGGGAAGTAGTTGCAAAACGACCTCCACCGCTTCGGCCACTATCGCTTATTCATGCTTAGCCGATCAAAGCTTAAACGGCGCGACCTGCACCAAAACAACGCTCACAACGAGCGCAGCAACACCTACCTACTCTTGTCCTAGTGGGTATACGCTTAGCGGTACTAACTGTTCAGAAAGCATATCAAAGGCCGCCGTACCTGCGTCGTACTCCTGTGCAAATGGAAAAACACTGAGTGGGTCTACTTGCACTGCAACTGTTGACGCAACAATCTCTAACTACACTTGTCCTTTTGGCTACACCGTGTTTGAGTCTAATTGTCTCAAAACGCAAACTCAAGCGGCTAGTACTGCGACTTACACTTGTCCGTCTGGATATTTGCTGATGGGAAGTAGTTGCACTCAAACTGTTACGCTAAATGCTACGGCCAATTATTCCTGTACAACTGGGTACGCTTTGATCGGCACCTCTTGCACGAAGGCACAAACACTGTCAGCTTCCCCAATTTATGTTTGTAATGTCGGATCTATTTTGAGTGGACAGGACTGTGTAACATTAACTAACGTAACGACTTCAGCAACTATACTGAGTTATGACTGCCCAAGTGGATATTCGCTATTTGGATCAACTTGCACAACAACTTTAGCTGTGAATGCAAGTATTTCTTCATATTCTTGCCCAAGTGATTACGAATTCTTAGCGGGAAGTTGCATCTTAAAGATCTCTTATTCTGCGCAACCAATATACGCTTGCTCTGATGGGTATAGTTTAGTTGGAGCGACTTGCACGCAAACACTAAGTCAGGCTGCAACGCCTAGTTACAACTGCTCGACGGGAACCCTTTCGCAATCGAGTTGTATCACCACAGTTGCAGCCAGTATTACGAGCTATTCTTGTCTTTTAGGATTCACTTTAAGCGCAAGTACCTGCACACAAACTCTAACTCAATTAGCAACAGTATCTAGCTACAACTGTCCTGGTGGAGGAACGCTTACAAGAACTGGTTCACAGTCAGTTTGTGTAACCACGGCTACAGTTCCAGCAACCCTTTCGTATTCTTGTGCAGACGGGGCAGCACCCCACAACGGGGTTTGTATTACGAAATCAGCAAGTGTGTCCTGGTCTGATACATGCGGCGTCTACGAAGCAAGTTCTGGCCAATCTTTGGGAGTACCGTAATGAGAAACCAATTACTGATCGCCTTAGTCACTTTGTTTTCAATAGATTCAATAGCACAGCCCGGTCAAAATCTATTTGTAGAGGCTTTAATACAGGGTCATTCAAGTGTCACTTTAAAACAAGAACAGATTAACGACGGAATTGACAACAGTGTGAACAATAGGGTTATCCAAATTTTGAAGCAGACGACGCAAAACGATGGCCCCCTGTTGCAGGAGGCACAGTTGCTTTATAAATTTAAGGAGCAAACGCAATGTGGTCGAATTGAATTCTGGATTTCGCAACCCTCCTCCCACACCAGATGGAAGGAATTAGGGGGGCAATTAAGTATTTGCGAAAACGGTG
>CAJAYT010000005.1 GCA_903949285.1 uncultured Burkholderiales bacterium | reverse complement strand
TCTTTGGAGGGACCAAATAGCAGTATGTCTCCCGTTCGCAGTTGTTGGCGGCTCACCTCATGCCCCCAGCTCTTGAGACCCGCAACAGTGCGGGGGGACTTGACACCTGTCTGAGACTGGTAAACATAGGCTATCAAGCCACTGCAGTCAAAGCCTGAATCGGGCGTGTTGCCGCCCCATTTGTAAGGAGTACCAACCAGGCCTAGGGCATATACGGCGAGCCCTTGCGCTTTTTCAGGAGAAAGCGTGTTCGGGATCTCAACGTTGTTGGAATTACTGGGTGTTGGGTAGTAAGTACCCGTCCTTATGGGACTTGAGGTACAGGCTGATAAAACAAGCACAAAGCACAGAACCCAAAAGCTCTGGATGCCAGTTGATAAAACGCGTTGGGGCTGCGACGCAGGATGAAACAAAGCTGGAGTCCCTAAAGTTCGGAGATGAACACCACAGTATTTTAGAACCACTTAAGCTTTTTTTAAAACAATAGTAGTCTTGAGTCCAGTTTCTGTTTTGGAGGGGGCGATGTTTTACTGGGGGTTATCCCTTGGGCAGGCTTTTACAAAATTAATCGTTACCATAGAGGGTGAGATTAAGAGTCAAAGACCTAAACCTGCGCCCAACAACTCTTAGATCAGTCAATTTGGATTAATTATCTTTAGAAAGGATACTTGTGAATTATCTATCTCGAATTAAATTTATCAGCGTTGGACTTTTATCGGTCTGGTTGATAGGGTGTGCAACGCCCGCAGCTGACAACGCTTCTCAAATGGGCGCTGCCAGTGCACCAGCCCCCGCTCTTGGTAAGACTGAGCTTTTGTGGCTGGGTCAAGCTGGTTTTAGGATCAAGTCACCGGGTGGAAAAATTATTGTGATTGACCCTTGGATCACTGCGGGTCCCAAAACCCCCCAACCCTATAAAAGCGACCTAAGTGCGCTTGGTAAAGTAGATTTGTTGCTCGTGACTCACGCTCACGTGGACCATTTGGGTGACGCACCTGATATTGCTAAGTTGAACAATACAGTTTTGTATGGTCCCGCTGACATGGTGACACCGCTTACAACTCTTGGGATTATTCCCGCGAATTTGGGTCACCGCTTTAACAAGTCTGGAAGTGTAAAACCCTATCCTGGCATTAAAGTGACCGCAGTGCAGGCTGAACACTCATCCTTGATTGTTTGGAAAAACCCAGCGACTGGTAAGAATGAGTCGCACCCTGCTGGTGAGGCAATGGGATACATCATTGAGCTGGAAAACGGCTTTAAGATCTGGCACATGGGTGACACCGGTTTATTTGGTGACATGAAGTTTATTGCTGAACGCTACAAACCCGATTTGGTGTTGATGCCCATTGGTGGTAACTTCACGATGGATCCAGAGGATGCAGCTTACGCTATCAAAACGTGGATCAACCCCAAACGCGTTATACCCATGCACTACAACTCTAATCCTTTAGCGACGGGCACGCTGGCTCAGTTTCAGGCGGCTATGCAAGGCAGTGCAACGGAAGTGGTTCCTATGACTGAAGGCCAGACATTGTCCTTTTGATTTGAAACAATTATGCGCTTGGTGCCCTCTTAAAGATTAGGGGCGCTTAACCAAGCCTATTGATTAAAAAATCCCCCGCAATTCAATTAAAAGATTGCGGGGGATTTTTATTAGCCCTCGAAAAAGCGAAGACCCAAGTTCTTGGAACTTGGGTCTGCCAATTTGACCCTGCTAACTTGACCCTGCCTGATACCTAGGTGGGCATTACAACTGCAGCTGCAGCGGGCGCCAAACTAGGACCAATGACCCCTGGTATAAGAATAGGATAGACACCGAACAGTAGATTGTGCAGGTAAGCCACCAATGCCAACCAAATCAAGGCGCCAAGGACAATGCAAAGGAGCGTGTTGAAGGTGGAAGGCTGTGGAATTGGTGCGCTGTTGATAGTCTGATCTGCAACGCCTGGAGAATGGTTAACGGTGTCAGCTTGGGATGCAAGACGGTCTTTTTGTTTTACCGACCTAAAATCAAGCACAGCCCATACGAGAAAGCTGCCAAACAAGATCACGTTGGCACCCTCGCCGTTACAGATCAGGTGAGAGAAAGCCCAAATTTTTACACCCAAAATCATAGGATGCTTCAGTTTGGCTTTGATGTGGTTATTAGGGACAAAGGAGCTCACCAGCATGATCAAAGCAAAAAGCATCAGCAGGACCGTGAGATGCTTGGTAAAGAGCGGCGGGGCCCACCCCCATGTTAGTGAGTCCAGGGCGTTGTCGTGTCCTTTGACGATGAGAATAATACCAGCGAGCGCAACAAGCGAGGTGATGCCTTTGTAGGGGTTCAGTCCAATCTTACCCACCGTTTTCTCGCGCCAAAGAGGTGCGAATATGCCTACGCTGTGACTGCCTAGAAATAAAATAAGCCCTAAAATCATCATTTCCATCTTGTACACACCTTAAAGATTTAGATTTTCACAGAATCAGAGACAATAGCAGAGTGCGTGAACTTGTCAATGCTCTTGTGC
>CAJAYT010000004.1 GCA_903949285.1 uncultured Burkholderiales bacterium | reverse complement strand
GGAAGCTGTGGTGGCGCTCCCATCGCCATCATTCGCCAATACATAGAGCAGCAGCAAACGCCGCATTAGTGGCCAGCTTCGCTGGCCGCGCTCTACATCCCCGCCCTAAAGGACGGGGTTTTCCGCGCAAGATGGATAAAAGGTTCTAGCAATATCTACGAAGATCTTGGTTTGCCTAACGCTGCCCAATTGCAGGTCAAAGCAACTCTGGCGGCCAAAATCGGTGAAATCATTAAGCACCGCCATCTCACCCAGACTCAGGCTGCTGAGATTCTGTTCATGCCTCAGCCTAAACTCTCAAAGATGCTCCGAGGTCAGTTCCGAGGGGTCAGCGAGGCAAAGATGCTTGAGTGCCTGAATCGACTTGGTTGTGATGTTCAAATCGTCGTGCGTAAGCCCTCCCGCTCAAAAGTAGAAGGGCACACTAGCGTTGTCTTCGCTTGAGTACATTTCTACTTGAAGTAACTCTTGGACATTAAGAAAGGACGCGAATACGAAGGCAGCCGACACTATTGAAGGGTATTTTCACCAGTTCGGTCTATCGATCCTCAGCGCCTTGAAACTGACGTCTTCTTTGATTGGGTCATATCCAAATTAAAATGAGTGAGTAAATACTCGACCTTGATAGCTAAATGTGATGGTCTCGCCTTGTTGGATGGTCACTGGCACCATCCTGCAAACCTCTCGAATTTCACCTTGGGGAGGAGACTTACTGATTTCGTTACCAAGCAGCGCCCCACCAACCATTCCTACTGCTGCGCCAGCGTTTCTATCTCTGCTGTTACCGCCTAAGGTGCTGCCAATGAGCCCGCCAGCAACAGCTCCGAGTAATCCACCACCAGCACCACCGCCTTGGGAAACTACCTCGCGCTGTTCGCATTGGCGCTGTTGAACGGTAACGAAATTGGGTTGTCTGTTGATGACCTGGGCTACGTCATTCGTTTGAACCGGCGCAGGGTATGGCTGCACTGGAGTAGGTTGGGAGGAGTAGACTTGCTGGGAAAAGCCAAGGCTAGAGAGACTAAAAATTGCAATAAATGCACATGAGACCTTAATGGCGTTGATTTTCATATTTAATATTCCTTAGGAAAAATAATCAGCCTGCTTTAAGCTAGGAATTCTAAAATATTGGACTGAAACTCTATTTTAACTAGATCTTTTCCGCGCAATAATTTTGAGGTTTTAAAAACGAACAGAACTTATAAGTACGTTCCAGATACTTGGTATCAATCTGACCCTAAACTCCTCCATAAAAGTTGCTTTCATTGGAATCCTTACTTTTGTTGCGCAAACTGAGAAGATCGCATTTTGAACTCTGAGAGTTACCCGCGAGCTACTAGCAGTTGAATCACTTGTTGGCAGCAATTTTCCAACCAGTTACTTAATTCCCAGAACTTCTCTGAATTCACAGCCTCTTTCACTGTCTTGTTGGGAAGAAAACGAGCCATTTCTTTACGAAATTCCTTTGCTATTGCAGGATCCTTTGCCAAGGATGACAAGCGTTCGGAAAATGCTTTCAAATAAGCATTGGGCTTAACGTGATGGTTGCTCAGTTTGTTGCCGATCAGATCAAGCGCTAGCTTGATCTTTTGGTGAAGTAGCCAGGCAATATCCTACAAGTCACGGCTTTTGAGCCTCTTAGGACGCAATGTAAAAGCGACCACTTTGTCTGCAAAAATCTCTTCACACGGTTGTGCGCTTTGGATCAAACCACTGGTACCCATTTCAACCCCATGGGGATTTAATAGAGCCATCGGCCGTTAAGGGCGGAGAGCCGAAATAAAGAAAGGAAAGGCTATAAATTTAAATTTGGAGAAATACGAATAAGAAATTCCGTATATTTTCAGTACTACCAATGAAGCCTGAGCAATCGCAATATATAAGTGATTGATTTAAAGGGCTAATTTGGTAGGCGCGAATGGACTCGAACCATCGACCCCCACCATGTCAAGGTGGTGCTCTAACCAGCTGAGCTACGCGCCTAGGGAGCCAAGATTGTAGCACGCATTTTAAGATTACGCTATCCCAAGGATAGCTAGTGACGGCCTAAGAGATGCTCTAACCTCTAACGTCTCCTGGACGAAATAACGCTGGGTACTGAGCGCATGATTGCAAGCACCTTTTGAAGCTTAGTGGAGTCTGTGATTTCAACCGTAAAGGTCATCCAAGCGACTCCCTTGATAGACTCTGTCTTAACACCAATAACGTTCATCTTTTCTTTGGCAAAGACCTCCGAAATATCCCTCAAGAGTCCCTGGCGGTCATGCGCCCTGATTTCGACATCAACGGGGTAAACAATGGGTACATTGGGAGAAGACGAGCTTGCTCCGCCCCACTGGACCTCTATGACGCGGTCTTCGTTGCGAAGTACGAGTTCTTTAAAGTTCAAACAAGAAGTCCGGTGAATACTGACTCCCTTCCCCCGGGTTATAAAGCCCCTAATATCGTCGGGCGGAGCAGGCCTGCAACACCTGGCCAACTGCGTCATCAGTGAATCAACTCCCACCACCAAAATACCACTTTGAGCGGGCGCTGGTCTGGGCTCTTTGATACGGGCGTTCTTTAAGAAAAGCTCATCTTCAGTCTCTTGCACCACTTCCCTGGGGTGCAAGATGACCTCAATGTTTCTAAGAGAGAACTCATCCTTTCCAACCACTTCAAATAAGGTTTCAGCATTTTTAAAGCCAAGTTGACTTGCCAAATCCTCTAAATTGGTGCTGGTCTTGCCCTCTCTTTGAAGTAATTTCTCAACAGACTCGCGACCCTTAGAAACATTTTCCTGGGTAGCTAGTGCATTGAACCAAGCGCGCACCTTAGCGCGAGCCCTAGGGCTGACCAAAAAGCCGAGCTCAGGATTTAGCCAATCCCTTGAGGGTCCGCCCTCCTTGGCCGAGATGATCTCTACAGTTTGACCGTTCTTTAAAGGCGTGTTTAAAGTCACCATCACTCCGTCAACTCGGCCCCCCCGACAGCGGTGGCCCAAGTTCGTGTGCAGGGTGTATGCGAAATCAACACAAGTAGCACCAGAGGGCAGCTCCACAATCGCTGCGTTTGGTGTAAGGACATAAATCCAATCACTTAACGTATCAATATTACTGAGGGACGCGCCTCCTGCTCCCCCAGATTGCGCAGATACGTCTTGCTCCCAAGCCAAGAGTTGTCTGAGTACCGCAATTTTTTGATCATAAGATGAATCTGCATTAACACCTACATAACCCTTAGCGCCCGCCTCCTTATAAGCCCAGTGCGCTGCTACACCGTGCTCAGCATGGTCATGCATTTGCTGCGTTCTGATTTGAATCTCAACTGGCAGCCCCCTTTGATCTGCTACAACTGTGTGAAGCGACTGATACCCGTTGGGTTTGGGGCGAGAGATGTAATCATCAAATTCATTTTCCAGCGGCGTTAGTTTGGAGTGCACATGCGCAAGCGCTGAATAACACTCATCATTGGTTTGAACAATCACCCGCAACGCGCGGATATCAAATACCTTATCAAATCCAAGTGACTTACCCCGCATTTTTTTGGCAATGCTGTAAATATGCTTAGGTCGACCAAACACCTGGGCTCGAACGCCTAGGTCATTTAATTCACACTCCAGTTGTGACCTGAGTTGTTCTACATACACCTCACGTTCAGCCCTTTTATCTTCCAGTAGATGCGCTATTTCTTTGTAAGCCTGTGGCTCTAAAAACCTAAACGCCAGGTCCTCCATCTCCCATTTAATTTGCCAAATTCCAAGCCTGTTGGCAAGAGGCGCAAAAATACTCAATGCCTCTTGTGCAACTTCCTTAGGGGCTATTTCCTTTTGTGATGCGTAGTACCTTAAAGTTTGAACACAGGAGGCGAGCCTGAGCATCACAACCCGAAAATCCCTTGAGAACGCAAGCAACATCCGGCGCACATTCTCGGTTTGAACGATGCCTTCTTGGACTGAGCCAACACTGGAGGAATTAGCCGAGTTGCTTGGCTTTGACTTTTGTTTAGCTCGGGTTTGTTTTTCTAAGCGAAGCAACTCCGTTGCTTCAACGGCCAAGGCCGTCATACTCTCACCGAATACTTTGCCAATCATCTCGGCGGGCTTGGAGAGGAAGGCGCTGGCATAGACCAAGTAGCTGGCAGCTTGCAAGGACTCAGAGCCGCCAATTTGTTTCACGATCGCTGCAACAGCGTCTGCATGAGCTAAGGAGTTCTCACCGCTGTCTAGGATTTCGAATTCGAGGAGCCTTTCCGCAAAAATCCTTGCCTTTGCAAGCACCTGCGAATCCTCTTGTACGTTCTCATTAGCGGTAGCACCTGCTATTGCAAGAAAGTCAGGCACAGAATAAGCAGAGCCCTCACTTACGGATTGCACATTTACGGATTGTACTTTTAAAGGAGTTGTAGAAGAACGACTTGAACCGTGAACGGCATTGCCCCCTGCCTCACCCGTTCTAGGAGCACCATTTTCTGCAGTATTTTTTTGACTAAGCGTATCCAATCCCACAACCTAACCTTTTCTGATCTTTTCTAATCTTTACTGATCTTCTCTGACCTATTAAATCTACAAGCTAAACAAGCAATGACTTCATCCCAATTATCGCTCCTCGCGCTTCAAACTAAAAACTCCATCAGTCTTTGCAATTGATCCTCTTGAACTAGAGTTGGTGCATGTCCCACCCCTTCGACTCCGTAAAAAGCGGGTTTGGGCCCACGGGAGAGCATAAGCTGCGCGTCCTCAGGCTTGAGGAGATCAGACTCCGAACCCCTTACCAAGAGTGTCTCACAACCAATTTGATCATAGATTGACCACATGATCTGTTCAGCCGCTTTGGAGCTCTCTATAGTCATTTGTTTAATGGGCTCAGCAATCTTAGGATCGTAGTGAAAGATCCACTCATCATCACTTAGCTTCTTCAGCATTGGCCTAGAAAGTGCTGCCCACTGCTCAGGGGTATGAGGTCCAAAGCTCTTTGAGACTTCAGCCAACTTTTGAATTCCCAACTCCTCTCGCTCGAATCGCTCACCCGTACCCAGATAACTCTTTAAGCGCTCTATGAATACCCATTGAACGACGGGACCGACGTCATTTAAAACCAATCTTCTGACGGGTACATTAAGTTTAAATGCGTCTACGCCGCAAATGAGCATTCCAATCAATCCCCCCATACTGGTCCCAACCCAATCAACCGCTTTTGCTCCGACCTGCAAACTCAAATGATCCATTAAATTCTTTAATCCGTAAGCATAGGACGGCACCTGGTAGGACATCGCATTCATTAACCAATCACTTCGCCCACGTCCCGCCACATCTGGACAGATAACTTGAACCGGCTCACCCTTTTCTTCGTAAGCTTTAAGCAAGCATTGAGCCAAAACATCGAAATCTCGACCTTGCCGCGTGAGTCCGTGAACGCAAATTACAAGGTGCTTTGCGTGTGCATCCCCCCATTGATAATAGGCCAAACGATGAGACTCCAGTTGCATTTGCTCATTTGCAGGAACTTGAAAGTACAAAAGTTGGGGCTGGTGGGTAGTCATGTAAGGGTCAAAAGTAGTTTGGGCAGTCAGTTTCATTTTGTAAGACTTTACCCGATTTGTTGCAAAACTCTGTGAAGAACGCAGAGCGTAAGCGTAAACTTGGTGCAAAAGAGCCTCAAACTCAGTTGGATCGGCCACAATAGAGCCCGTACATTGCACCAAATGCATGCGCCTTATGAATTCAATTCAATGCTTGATCAACGTCCATTACCGTCCAGCTATTTAGACATTGATCAAGATATTGACCTCTTACACACATTTCCACTCACATTGAAAGACAGTCTCCCATGCGCGTTCAAAGTAATCCCAATGATATCGGTGTATGTGGATGCGGCAGATCCCCGACCGGCAAATGCAACGGTTGGCACGGACTGAGCGAGGAAGCTTATGCGATGGAGCTTGAGCTTTGGCACAGCGATGAAGCCAACGCCCCCAGTATGTCCGAGGAAACACCAAGGCAGGCTCAATAAAAGTTTGGTCCCTAACTGTCCCCCATTTGAGCGTTGTAGGTCCGTTTTTTGGGACAGACCTGGCGGTAGCAGATTAAGCCTTGAATACAAGGGCTACGGCACGTGCCTCAATGGAATGTCCCAAACCAACAGGTCCCATTTTTTCAGCGGTTTTGGCCTTCACGTTGATTTGCGCTAAATCCAGGCTTAAAGCAGTGCTGAGACACTCGAGCATTTTGGGGATATGAGGAGCCATCTTGGGTGCTTGTGCAATGATGGTTGCATCAATATTGCCGATTTGCCATCCCCGTGTTTGGATTAAGTTCTTTGCACTCACGAGCAGCGCCACTGAATCGACCCCCTTAAATTTGGGGTCTGTGTCTGGAAAATGACGACCAATATCCCCTAATCCACAAGCCCCAAAGAGCGCATCGATGATTGCATGAATGAGCACATCGGCATCTGAATGCCCCAGTAAACCCTTCTCGAAAGGGATGGACACACCTCCAATGATGAGTGGGCGCCCCTCAACGAGCGCGTGAACGTCCCAGCCCTCACCAACTCTAAAATTAAAATTCGTCATGATTAAAATGAAATTAGTTGTCTATTTTTTGAGACCTTGCCGTGAGCAGTGCCTGCGCTAACTCAAAGTCTTCGGGGTAGGTTATTTTGAGATTTGTAGAGTGCCCCAGCGCCAAAATAGGCTGCAATCCAAGCGTTTCGATCGCACTGGACTCGTCCGTGATGGTGGTTGAATCACTTTGTAAACCTTGCTCTAGAGCCTGAATCAATGTAGCGAGTTTAAACATTTGGGGAGTCTGAGCGGCCCACTTGTGCTCCCTGGTCAATGTGCTTTGCACCCGCCCGATACTCTCTTGTTTTAACGTGTCTGAAACCGGTATAGCCAAAAGACCGCCAACTTCGTCGGCGCTGCATGTGTTGATCAAATGGTTGATCAACTCAGGCGTAATCAAACAACGGGCAGCGTCGTGCACAAGCACCCAATCATTGTTTGATACACCTGCAAAATGCAGATGCGTGAGTCCGGCTAAAACACTTTGAGCCCTTGTGTCCCCGCCCCTTCTCACGACAACGATCTTCTCTTGATGTCTTTTAATATGATTTAACAAGATGTCGTCAATGTAAGCGTCGTTTGGACTGACCACAAGGCAGATTGTGTGCACAGACTCAACCTGCAAGATTGCGCTCAGAGTGTGCGCAATCATGGGTTCTCCGGCTAAGTCAGCGTATTGTTTGGGTGTGTCTCGACCCGAACGAGCCCCCACCCCTGCACAGGGAATAACAAAGTGAATAGGGGGTGATTTTGAATCCATGAGGGGGCAAGTTGTTCAACCAATCTAGAATGATAGCTTTTATGCAGGGCAATTGAGGTTCTAAATTGCCATTTCAGTCAAATATTTGATGTACACCCCTAAATTATTACCCGGCAAGCGGCTCAGCATTCAAAGACCCTTTAGTTCTTCAGATGCACTCCTCTTAGCTACTTTAAGCGCACAAGAGATCAAGGGCAATCATAAGGTTGCCATCATTACCTCGGATGCAAGTGACGCGCAAAGGCTCATCGATGAGATGGCTTTGTTTGATCCGGATTTGCGCAGTGTGATTTTCCCGGACTGGGAAACTCTACCCTACGATAGTTTCTCCCCCCACCAAGACCTCATCAGCGAGCGTCTTGCCACCCTGTGGCAGATCTCACAGGGCGAAGCAGATATTGTCCTCATCCCAGC
Organism: uncultured Burkholderiales bacterium; assembly: GCA_903949285.1. GTDB lineage: Bacteria > Pseudomonadota > Gammaproteobacteria > Burkholderiales > Burkholderiaceae_C > Limnohabitans. The sequence goes on along the minus strand of CAJAYT010000004.1, from coordinate 18,711 downwards.
TACCACGGCACTTTACCGTATCGCCCCTCCCTCCTTCTTAGCGGGTTATACCTTTAACTTCACCGTCAAACAAAAACTAGATGAGGCAAAACTCCGCTCACAGTTGACCCTCGCTGGCTACGCACATGTCTCCCAGGTCATCAGTCCTGGTGAGTACTGCGTGCGCGGAGGACTTATTGACCTCTTTCCCATGGGATCACGCTTTCCCTACAGAGTCGATTTATTTGACAATGAGATCGACTCCATCAGAACGTTTGATCCTGATACACAAAGGAGTTTGTACCCAGTCCCAGAGGTAAGGCTGCTTCCAGGGCGTGAGTTTCCAATGGATGAGGACTCGCGTGCGAAGTTTAGAAACCGCTGGCGTGAGCTCCTAGAGGGAGACCCCACCCGAAGTCGAATCTACAAAGACATTGGCAACGGCGTTGCAACTGCGGGTATTGAGTATTTTCTGCCACTCTTTTTTGAGGAAACGGCAACCGTCTTTGATTACTTAGGTCAAAACGCAACCATAGTGCTGCACGGTGAGTTGGAACCGATCTTTCAGCGGTTTTGGCAAGACACCCAAGACCGCTACCGGCTCGCACAGGGTGACCCAGATCGCCCGGCGCTTGCCCCCGCCAATCTCTTTTTGAGCAGTGAAGAGTTTTTTACACACTGCAACAATTACACGCAACTTGTCTTAAAACCCACCCCCCTGCCAAAAACTCCGGCTCAGTTGTTATTGGAGTCCCCTGGCACATCACAAGCATTAAACACAAGCGTACAAGATCAAAATCCCGAGTCCCTTGGCTTTGCAAGCGCGCTGCCTGATCTGAGCGTTCAACGCGGCGCACAAGATCCACTCAGTCATCTTAAAAAGTACCTGAGTGAAACAAAAAACAAAGTCTTAATCGTTGCTGAGAGCGCTGGCAGACGGGAGAGTTTGCTTGATTTTTTGAGAGCCAGCAGTGTCTCACCTCCTAGCTTTGATAGCTTAAAAGAGTTTCTAGAAAGTGCTGAGCCCCTTGGCATCATTGCTGCGACCCTGCACTACGGATTTCATTGCAGCGAGCTCTCGCTTGACCTCATCACGGAGTCAGAGCTCTTTGATGCCGGTCCAACCAGTCGCCGAAAAAGAAAGCAAGAGCAAACGAGTGACGTTGAGTCACTCATCAAAGATCTATCAGAATTACAGGTCGGAGACCCCGTCGTGCACAGCGTGCACGGAATTGGACGCTACCGGGGTTTGATACACATGGACCTCCAAGGGGTCGCAAACAATGCCAGCTCGTCCACAGGAAAGGACCGAGACGGCTCAGCACAGGAGGCCTCAAGCTCTAAAGCGCAGGAGTATCTGCACCTTGAGTATGCAGATCAGGCCATGCTTTATGTACCGGTCAGTCAGCTGCACTTGATCAGTCGCTACAGCGGTGTGAGCCCCTCCGAGGCTCCCCTTCACCGTCTGGGCTCTGGGCAATGGGACAAAGCCAAAAGACGAGCTGCAGAGCAAATTCGAGACGCAGCAGCGGAGCTTTTAAATATCTACGCGCGGCGAGCCCTGCGAGAAGGACACCCCTTTAGGTACTCGGCCAATGATTACGAGACCTTTGCCAATGACTTTGGCTTTGAGGAAACGCCGGACCAAAAAGCAGCCATCCACGCGGTTATACAAGACATGATCAGTCCAAGGCCTATGGACCGATTGGTCTGCGGGGACGTGGGCTTTGGTAAAACCGAAGTCGCTCTAAGAGCTGCGTTTGTGGCAGTCATGGGCGGCAAGCAAGTGGCCTTTCTCGCACCGACCACGCTGCTCACAGAGCAGCACTTTCAAACCCTGTGTGATCGTTTCTCCAAGTGGCCCATCAAGATTGCTGAGATGAGCCGATTTCGCTCTGCGAAAGAGATTAAAACTGCTATGGCAGGAATAGAGGACGGCTCGGTGGATATCGTCGTCGGTACTCACAAACTCATCAGTGGGTCGTTGAAATTTAAAGACTTGGGTCTACTGATTATTGATGAAGAGCACCGATTTGGCGTCAGACACAAGGAGATGATTAAGTCCCTCAGGTCCGAGGTCGATGTCTTAACGCTCACAGCCACCCCCATTCCTAGAACTCTGGGTATGGCGCTCGAGGGTTTAAGAGATCTGAGTGTGATTGCTACTGCGCCCCAAAGACGTTTGGCCATTAAAACGTTTGTCAGAAGCGAGGGTAACGGTGTGATCAGAGAGGCGGTGTTGAGGGAGCTCAAACGGGGGGGGCAATGTTACTTCCTTCACAATGAGGTTGAAACCATTGAGAACAGAAAGCTCAGACTGCAGGAGTTAATTCCTGAGGCGAGGATTGCAGTTGCGCACGGTCAGATGCCTGAGCGCGATTTAGAGCGAGTCATGCGCGAGTTCATCAACCAAAGACATAACATCTTACTGTGCTCAACCATTATTGAAACAGGTATTGACGTTCCCAGTGCCAACACCATTATCATGAGTCGTGCAGATAAGTTTGGTCTCGCGCAGTTGCACCAACTAAGGGGGCGAGTCGGGCGAAGTCATCACCAGGCCTACGCTTATCTACTGGTGCCCGATATCGAGAGCCTCACCAAGCATGCCTCTCAGCGGCTTGACGCAATCCAACAAATGGAGGAGCTGGGCTCCGGTTTTTACCTAGCGATGCACGACTTGGAGATCAGGGGTGCAGGTGAGGTGCTCGGTGAAAACCAAAGCGGAAACATGCTTGAGATTGGATTTCAACTTTACAACGAAATGCTCTCGGAGGCTGTGCGGGCGCTCAAAAACGGTGAAGAACCCGATTTGCTGAGTCCATTGCAAGTGACCACTGAAATCAATTTGCACTCGCCTGCACTTCTCCCCGATGCTTACTGCGGAGACGTTCACCTGCGTCTATCGTTTTACAAGAAACTTGCAACCGCTAAAAGCTTGGATCAACTCGATACACTCTTAGAGGAGATCGTGGACCGTTTCGGCAAATTGCCCGCTCAAGTACAGACCTTGATTGATGTTCACAGACTTCGTATTCTTGCCAAGCCCTACGGCGTTGCTAAAGTGGACGCAGCTCCTGGTGTAACGACAATTAGTTTTAGGCCCAATCCGCCTATTGACGGGATGAAAATTATTGAAATGGTGCAAAAAAATAAACATATCAAACTTGCTGGGAATGATAAATTGCGCATTGAGCGAGAGCTCCCCGAGGTCAAAGACAGGGCACAACTGGTCAGAGATACACTGCGTAACCTGGGCCAACCGTTGATTCCCACACGCACTGAAAAAATCTAGAAACCTACCTGTTATGGCAACTCACCTCAGTATGACTCACTCTAAAGACGGATTAGTGCTCAAAGGACGAATTGCGCCGTTGAAACTGAAGGACTTTAAATTAATAGCCTTTGATATGGACTCCACGCTCATCAATATCGAGTGTATTGATGAAATCGCAAGTGTTGTCGGGCTCAAAGATGAGGTTGCACATATCACTGCACTCACCATGAGTGGTGAAATAAAGGACTTCAAGGAAAGCCTTAAAAGGAGAGTTGCCCTTTTAAAAGGCGCTCCCGAGAGCGCTTTAAAAGAGGTCTATGAAACGCGGCTCAGACTCAATCCAGGTGCACAGCGACTTCTTACGGTGTGCAGGGAGGCGGGACTTAAATCCTTACTCGTCAGCGGTGGATTTACCTACTTTGCACAACGTGTTCAGGCGCTTTTACAAATTGACTATGCACGCTCTAACGCACTTGAAATCCAAGGCGGCTTATTAACAGGTGGCTTAACGCAACAAGACTGGGGCTTGATTTGTGACGGCGAGGAGAAAAGGCGTATGTTGATTCAGACCTGCAGCGAATTAGATATTTCACCAGCCCAAGCCATCGCAGTTGGCGACGGATCTAACGACATCCCGATGATGCTAGCTTGTTCCGATCAGGGTGGGCTCTCAGTTGCTTATCACGCCAAACCCATCGTCAAAGAGCAAGCACTGCTTAGCATCGAGTCTGGCGGATTAGACCGAATGCTTGAGATTTTTGAATAAAAGATTCTTCGTGTACCTAGAATAGCCTAACACTGTTTTTGACGAGCGCCCTCTTCTGAGCGCCATCTACTGACTGCTCTCTTCTAATTGACAAAGTCAATCTGAACTTTCATCGCCTGGTGGCGGTCCCCCGCTAATTTGAAAGCGTCTAAATAATTCTTCAGCGGCACACTGTGACTGATGAGAGGCGTTAAATCCACTCTCTTTTGATTCATCAACTCAACGGCTTGTGCAAACTCCTCGTGGAATCTAAAAGACCCCCTAAAGTCAAACTCCTTGGCGACCAACACGTTCAAGGGAATCGTTACCTCTCCGCCCGTGCCCACTTGAACGAAGATACCTCGGGGCTTTAAGACCTCAAACCCTGCTTTGATAGCAACTTCACTACCGCTTGCTTCAAACATCACATCAAAATATCCTTTTTGAGCCTTATAGGCCTCTAACCCCTGAGGGTGGGTTGCAGTGTTGACCACCACAGTTGCGCCCACGGTCTTTGCCCGAGCTAAGGTTTGATCCGTAATATCTGTTGCAACTACTTCGCTTGCGCCCGCTAAGGCGGCGGCCACGACGGTCAAACAACCTATGGGGCCACAGCCCGTGACAAGAACCCGCTTACCCATCAATGAGCCCGCTCTTGAGACGGCGTGCAGCGCAACGGAGAAAGGCTCAGCCATCGCAGCCTGAGCGTCACTCACATGTGCGTCCACAGGGTAGGCCTGCGCCGCATCGATAACCATTTCCTGCCTAAAGGCCCCTTGTATGTGGGGCCATGGCATAGCGCTTCCGTAAAAACGCATGTTGAGACAGTGATTGTGCTGCGCCTTTTGGCAGTAATGACACTGCCCACAGGGGCGGCTTGGGCTGATTGATACCCTTGTACCTATGACCAAGTCTTTGACCGCAGCGCCAACCGCTGTAACCACACCCGACACCTCATGCCCCAACACCATGGGCTGCTTGATGCGCACAGTCCCAAATCCGCCGTGTTGAAAGTAATGCATATCAGATCCGCAAATACCGCCTGCGCGCACTTGGACCCGAACTTGGCGCGTGCCCATGGGCTCAAGTGCATATTCCTCTAGCCTCAAGTCTTTGGCGCTGTGAATGATGAGTGCGAGTGACATGGATGGGGTTCCTGAAAAGTTTAAATTACAAAGTTGCCGTTACGCCGCCGTCAACGTACAAGATATGTCCATTGACAAATTGCGACGCAGCGCTAGATAAAAACACTGCAGCGCCGACCAAATCTTCAACGTTACCCCAGCGCTTGGCGGGCGTACGAGAAATCAACCAACTGCTGAATTTTTCATCATTCACGAGTGCCTCAGTGAGCTCGGTTTTAAAATAGCCGGGCCCAATACCGTTAGCCTGTATTCCGTACTTGCCCCAATCAATCGCCATCGCTTTGGTCAACATCTTAAGAGCTCCTTTGGAGGCCGTGTAGGGACCCGTCCCGGGGCGACCCAACTCGCTCATGACCGAGCAAGTATTGATGATTTTCCCCTGACCTCTTGTGATCATGTGCTTGACAACAATGCGGGACACAAAAAAAGCACTATCCACATTGGTCCGCATGATGTTGTGCCACTGCTCAACGGGAAAGTCCTGTAGCTCAGACCTAAAGGTCATCCCCGCGTTGTTGATCAAAATGTCAATAGGACCAATTTCCGATTCAATTTTCTCAACTGCTTGTTCGCTCGCCTGTGCGGAGGTGACGTCAAAGATAGATTTGAAGACCCGACCTTTATAAAGAGCGTTTTCAGCGCTTAAGCGCTCAAACGCAGCATCTAAACGCTCTGCGCTACGACCGTTCAATATAACTTTTGCGCCCGCGCCGAGTAAACCGCGTGCAAGCGCGAAACCAATACCACTACTCGATCCCGTGATGAGTGCTGTTCGCCCAGTTAAGTTGAAAAGCTCCACGCTGGGGAGATGTTGATTAGGTGAATTCATGGCGCTTTCTTAGCTGTATTTGATTCGTGTCATTCTATTAAAAATAAGTAACAATTTGAATTCTGGAATACCTTATTTGAGCCGCCCTGATTAAATCAGTTGGTTCTTCGTTAAATTCACTATGAACAGTCATGCGCAGGATGTTGTAGCACAAACCGAAAGCTCAATGCGAGAGCCCGCGAACTCCTCGCAATCTGCCTCTAGAAGACCCTTGCGACCCTTGCTTTAGCTAAAGGGGATACAAAGGGGATACAAAGGGTATAGAAAGGGGGTAGTTCAGTTTATGTATCCTGGGTAATCACTGTCATCAAAATTATTGTTTACGCGCTAACATCAAGAGTTGCTCTAACACCATTGCCCATTACTGTTTAAGTTCCTAATATTTTATGACTGCCCTCTACGACTCACAAAAATTAGTCAATTACGCCTGTAACCTTCTAAAAGCTGCTGGATTAGACACTCCCATCGCACAAGTGGTTGCCAAAACTTTGGTAGAAGGCGATCTTTTGGGTCACGACACACACGGTTTAGGTCTTTTGGCGAGTTATATCAAAGAGTTAGAGACAGGTGGCATGAATAAGTCTGGCAACCCCATAGTGCTCTCTGCCAAGCCAGCCGTGCTTTTATGGGACGGACAACGACTACCTGGTCCGTGGCTTTTAGACTTGGCTTATAAAGAGTTGGCCCCAAGAGCAAAAAAACTTGGCATCGCAAGTCTAGCGATCAAGCGAAGTCACCATATTGCTTGCCTTGCGGTTTATTTAATGCAAGCCCTGGAGGAAGGCTACCTGATGGTACTGGCCTCATCAGATGCTAATAGTGCGAGTGTCGCGCCTTACGGCGGGACACAGGCCGTTTTCACACCCAATCCAATTGCAATGGGGTTTCCAATTAACGGCGATAGCGGGGTGATGATTGACATCTCTGCATCCATCACCACCAACGGCATGACCAACAGGAAATTCAAAGCCGCAGAGAAATTCGAGCACGATTGGTTGATGACTGCACAAGGCAAGCCGACCAATGACCCGGCCGCGATTTTTGCAAATCCCCCAGGCACACTCCTGGGGGTTGGCGGATTTGATCACGGCCACAAAGGCTACGGCATGTCTCTTATGGTGGAGGCCCTAACGGCTGGCCTGGCGGGCCGAGGTCGGGTGGATCCTAAAGAAGGCTGGGGAGCTACGGTGCATGTCACGTTGTACGATATCAATGCTTTTTGCGGCGAAGCTGAGTTTCAAAGACAAATGGATCATGTCGCAAAACTCTGCATAAACAACGTCCCAATCAATCCTTCCAAGCCCGTCAGACTTCCTGGGCAATCGGCATTTACGAAAAGACAAGAGCAACTGAACGCAGGTGTTCGACTACATGCGTCAATAGAGCCCTCGTTGGCGGACGCTGAGAGCAAATACGGATTTAAATTATCAGAGTGCACAGTCTCGAATTGATCCTTCGAGCTTAATGTGGTCAGTGCTTTAGGGGGATTTTCTGGGGCCACGCCCCAGTCTCACCGAAGCGCCAGGTATATGGCCTGGGCCAGTTCAGGAGAAATACCCTCCACACTCATCAGGTCCTGAGCACTCGCATCGGCCACTCCCCTGACGCCTCCAAATCGCTGGAGTAATTTGGCTCGCTTCTTGGGTCCAATGCCTGGAATATCTTCAATACGACTAGCGCCGATCCTTACCTTTGCTCGCTTTGCACGCATACCCGTAATTGCAAAACGGTGGGCCTCGTCCCTTATTTGAGCAACCAACATAAGAGCCGCTGAGTCCTTGCCCAAGTAAATCTTCTCGCGCCCATCCGCGAAGACAAGCTCCTCTAGACCCACTTTACGACCCTCCCCTTTTTCGACGCCAACGATGCGCGAGAGATCCAGGTCAAGTGACTCAAAAACTTCCCTTGCCATGGACACCTGGCCTTTTCCTCCGTCTATCAACACAAGGTCGGGAAACTTGGCTTCTCCACTTCTAACGAGCTCTGAGAGCTTGGAGTACCTGCGAGTTAGCACTTGCTTCATAGCGGCGTAATCATCTCCGCCCGTAATACCTTCGATGTTGTAGCGTCTGTATTCGCTGGACTGCATTTTGTGGTGATGAAAGACAACACATGAGGCCTGTGTCGCCTCACCACTGGTATGAGAGATGTCAAAGCACTCGATACGAAACTGGTCCAAATCCTCAGGCGCAATATCCATTGACTCTACCAAAGCCCTGGTTCTCGCTTGCTGGGAGCCCTCCTCTGCGAGGAGTCGTGTGAGTTGCAGATTCGCATTTTGAAGTGCCATCTCTAGCCAGGTCTTTCGCTGCTCTCTGGGTTGATGAATCGCAACCATGCGAATTCCAGTTTGCTCAGTGAGCACTCTCAACAACTCCTTGTCGACGGGCTGATTGGTGACCAAAGTAGGAGGCGGGGGGATCTCTAAATAGTGCTGTGCGACAAAGGCCTCCAAGATTTCGCTCGTACTTGCATCGTCCACGTGGCTTGGGAAATAGGGTCTATCACCCAAGTGACGCCCGCCTCTGACCATTGCCAAGTTAACGCACGCCCGACCACCTTGAACCACTACGGCCAATATATCCACATCGCGGTCGTCCACCGTATCCACAGATTGTTGATGCAGCACCTTGGAGAGCGCACTCAACTGGTTTCTCAGCTCTGCAGCTTGTTCAAACTCCAGACGAGAGGAATGGTCCATCATCCTGGTCTCTAAGGACTTCATCACACCCTGTGTCTCACCGTGTAGGAGCGCACCGGCGTGGCTTACGTTTTGTTGGTAATCACCCACTGATATCTTGCCCACACAAGGACCCGAACACCTTTTGATCTGATACATCAAACAGGGACGGGTTCTGTTTCTAAACACGGTGTCCTCACACGTTCTCAGCCTAAAGATCTTTTGTAACAACTCAATGGCCTCGCGAACTGCCCAAACGCTGGGATAGGGACCAAAGTAGTCATGGTTTTTATCCACAGCGCCTCTGTAATAAACCATTCTGGGGATGAGTTTAGGGTTAGGATGGCCCAAAGCATCTTTGCTTGATTTATCATCCAAGACAGTTGCACGTGTCAGCTTTAAATAGGGATAACTTTTATCGTCCCGAAACAAGATGTTGTATCTGGGCTTGAGTGTCTTGATGAGATTGTTCTCAAGCAAAAGCGCCTCAGCCTCAGAGCGCACAACCGTGGTCTCGAGTCTCACTATTTTGCTGACCATATGGCCAATACGCGTTCCGTCGTGAGAGCGCGTGAAGTAACTAGAGACCCGTTTCTTTAAGTGAATAGCTTTACCGACATAGAGTAATTGATCGTCCTTATCAAAGTACCTATAAACTCCGGGCAATCCGGGTAAGCTGGCCACAAGCGCTAAGAGTTCCTCAGCATGTTTGTGAGGCTCCTGAGCGGCGGAGCTCTCAACTGTTGTGTGTTCGTTGCCCTCATCGCTAATTACTTGATTCGTTATTGTTGAAGCCAGCAGCGAAGCATCCCTTTCAAATTCAGGTTGGTTTATAGACGGCCCCTCGGTTTTTACAGGGGCTTTCAACTCATTTGAGGAGGGTTTTATTTTTTTATTCACTTAGTCAAAACTCAACTAACAATTAATGTGCACCAATCAGCAACTCTCATATATTTAGTAGTTCAAAATTACCTTGAATCACCTAAAATCATAGACTATTGTGCCGTTGATTCTAATGACACTCAAACCTTACCTCAGCCCCACCCTTTATGAAACCCCTGCGTTGGTGCATTTTTTGTCGCGTCATTGATAACTGGGGTGACGCCGGGGTCTGTCTTAGACTAGCACGCGAATTAGCCGCACGGGGGCAATGGACCGAACTATGGATTGACAAGCCTGAAATACTGGACTGGATGGAGCCTAGTCGCCATCCTAATCTAAAAATCATTGCATGGCCCAACGAACCAGCAAGTAAAGCCCTGGCATTTACTACTGAATCACTACCGGGGACATTTTCAAATTCATTTGACAATTCATTATTCAATTCAGCCCCCCAGTCAATACCCGCATTCATGGACAATCAGTCAACTACCCCGGTTGATGTCATTATTGAAGCCTTTGGATGCGAGATACCAGACAGTTTCAAGCAACTTGTTTCCAGCCAAGCTGCGCACGGCACTCAAACAATACAGTGGATCAACTTAGAGTACTTAACCGCAGAGTCTTATGCAGAGCAAAATCACAGATTGTTGTCCCCCGTTCTCTCGGGCCCCGGCGAGGGTGCACAAAAGTGGTTTTTCTATCCAGGATTTACACCACTTACCGGTGGATTGATATTAGAGCACTCTATACGCCAGCGAATCATTCAGTCCCGGTCCCGGTCCCGGTCCCAGTATCAGTCACAGCACCAGCCCCAGCCACAGAAACAATCGCACGCACCGCCCTCGATCAGCGAAAGCGGCCCTCGAACTCGGATTGGACTATTTTGCTACGCCCACGCGCCACTCCAGTCCCTCCTCTATTCGATCAAAAGTCAAGGTATTGCTGGTAACGGGTTTACTTTTAATATTGCCCAGGGCGACGCGCAAAGGATCATGAAAGGTCTTGTAGATGAATCTCTGGGCGTACTCACTGCAAAAGGTACTGACATCCAACTTTGCAACTTGCCACAACTCAATCAAGACGAATTTGATGACATGTTGTGGGCAAACGATCTTAACTTTGTAAGGGGCGAGGATTCACTCATCAGGGCTATTTGGGTCGGTAAGCCCTGGATTTGGCAAATCTATCAACAAACAGATGATGCGCATGTGAAAAAATTAAATGCGCTGTTAGATTTATTGAATTGTCCTGAGTTTGTCAAAGAAATTCACTGGGGCTGGAATCAACATGCAGGATATTCTTTTGCACTGCCGTCCTTAGCCGACACTGAAAAATGGTCCCAGTGGCGCGATTGGTGTCTCCAAATTCGCAGTAAATTAGCAGAACAAGCGGATTTGGTGTCACAGTTGACCGAGTTTGTGGATGAAAAACGCCAGAAAACGGTAGAATCCTAGGTTGTCCCGGTAAAACCTAGATAAGTATTTATCAAGCTTTGATAGCTTATGAGTGAGATCCTTAACAAAGGGCCTGTGCTTTACTTGGAATACCATTTAACTTGAATGAACCTCGATTTAGTCTTATGAAAATAGCTCAAGAAATTCGCGCAGGAAACGTTATTAAGTACGGAAAAGACCCTATGGTGGTCTTAAAAACGGAGTACTCACGCGGTGGTCGTAACTCTGCGACTGTTCGTATGAAACTCAAAAGCCTCTTAAACAACTTTGGTACAGAAGTCGTATTCAAAGCAGACGATAAGATGGACCAAATCATTTTGGACAAAAAAGAGTGTACTTACTCCTACTTCGCAGATCCGATGTATGTCTGGATGGATGCTGACTACAACCAATACGAAGTTGAGAACGAGAACATGGGCGACTCACTCAACTATTTGCAAGAAGGTATGACTGCAGAAGTTGTTTTCTATGAAGGCAAGGCCATCTCAGTTGAGCTCCCCACAAGCGTTGAGCGCGAGATCACTTGGACTGAGCCAGCCGTCAAAGGCGACACGTCCGGTAAGGTTCTCAAACCCGCCAAAATTGCAACTGGGTTTGAAGTACCGGTTCCTTTATTTGTTGATCAAAATGATATTGTTGAGATCGACACCAGAACGGGTGAGTACAGACGCCGCGTCTAACCAGGGACTAGGTTTTTTATCTCTATTTCTCTTTTAAGCCGAAGTGATGGGCGCTCAAATGCCCGCCACAGCAAGCACTGAACAAGCAATGAGCTCCGGAGTTAAATCGGGAGCTTTTTGTGTTTTGGGGCTTACGTAAAAATATTTTAGGACGCAGCATTATGGACAGCATGATTAACAACAAAGACCCACGTATCGCTGATGCTTGGAGCGATCTTAGAGCCAATATAGACGGGAAAGCGCAGCTCCAACCCATCTCCAATCGACTGGCGTTTGCCGATGCTGAGTTTTTACTTAGAAGGGAGACCAGGGGCATTCGGTTTCAACTCGAACTCCTCAAACCAGACCTTGCGCAGCAAGAATTGGGAATCAATCACACAGTAGTTATCTTTGGAAGTGCACGCTTTAAAAGCGAGGAGGAATCTCACGCGCAACTTGCTGCGGCAATGGAGTCCGGGGACGAAGCGCGCATTAAAAAAGCAAAAGTACTTCTTAAGAACGCAGCTTATTATGAAAAAGCCCGTGCATTTGCCAACTTGATTACTCATGAGTGCAGGGATCTAAGCCCAGAGGAGCAATTCTTTGTATGTACAGGGGGTGGCCCCGGAATCATGGAGGCAGCGAACCGAGGGGCTCAGGAAGCGGGCGGAATGAGCGTAGGTCTAAACATAGCCCTGCCCCATGAACAAGAACCCAACCCCTATATCACGCCCAATTTGAGCTTTAAGTTTCACTACTTTGCGCTTAGAAAGATGCACTTTATGATGCGTGCTAAAGCATTGGTTGCATTCCCTGGCGGCTTTGGGACGATGGATGAACTCTTTGAGACGCTCACGCTTGTGCAGTGCCGAAAATCCAAACCCGTACCCATCATCTTATTTGGATCAGATTACTGGAGACGACTCTTTAATCCTCACATGTTGGTTGAAGAAGGCGCCATCAATGAGGAGGACCTTGGCCTCTTTAAATACGTTGACGATATCAAGGAAGCTTGGCAAATAATTCAAGATTTCTGGAAAAACGAAGCCTAACGATTTTTAGTCGGAAACCTTGTTGCCAAGAGATTGCATAAAAAGCTCCCTTGCCCCTGACTGGACACCTGCCCCTCAGGATTCCAGGTGCGGGGGAGCCTGTGTAGGGCTTTGCACTGGGGGGGTCTGGGTCCCTAGGGATTTGATTGCAGACTCAATTTTGTCTAGCCGATCGAGAACTTCGGGGGACGCTGGCATGTTGGTGTGCAACGCTTGAAGACTGGCAAGGGAGCGCGAGATGTCGTTAAGCTCATATTTGAAGGCACGGTCTAAGCGCTCAAATTTTTCAATCAAAAGCTGATTTTGGTCTGAGGACTCACTCCTGGCTTGTTTACCTCTCCTGGATAGCTGAACAAACACTTGGTAAAACACCAAGAACACTAAAACCATAACAATAATGGATCCCAAATTCATATATCAATCTCTTAGTTAAGTATTCTTTGTAGGAGCTTCGAGGTCGCTCATTGAATAGTATTGACCGGCGTCAACGCCTGTCCTTTAGTAAAAAAGGCTATCAAATTGTCCGCTGCTAAATCAGCCATTGCTGCTCTCGTCTTTCTAGAGGCACTGGCGATGTGGGGCGTTAGAACGATATTAGGAACGCTTAGCAACTCTGGGTTCAGTGCTGGCTCATTTTCAAATACATCCAACCCCGCTGAAGCGATTTTGCCGGCCCTTAGAGCCCGAGCTAACGCTGCATCATCGACGATTCCGCCTCTTGCAATGTTGGTGAGCGTTGCAGTCGGCTTCATCAACGCGAGCTCAGCCTCCCCAATGGTGTGGTGCGCCTCAGGTGTATAGGGCAACACCAGCACCAGGTGATCAGCGGTTTTGAGCAACTCCTCCTTACTGACATACTGCGCTTTGCAAGCCTGCTCCAACGCAGCCGAGAGTTTGGAGCGGTTGTGATAAATGACTCGCATTCCAAAACCGTGCGCCCCTCGTTTAGCGATTGCTTGCCCAATACGGCCCATTCCTAAAATACCTAACGTGCTGGCATGAACATCTGGGCCGGTGAACATATCTAGGCTCCACTGGGTCCATAGACCCTTACGCAAATAGTGCTCGCTCTCGCTCACTCGCCTTGCAGTTGCCATCATCAATGCGAAACCAAAGTCTGCTGTAGTCTCTGTTAAAACATCGGGAGTGTTGGTGGCTTGTACTTTTCTTGCCGTCATACTTGCAACGTCAAAGTTGTTGTAGCCAACAGCAATGTTGGCGCAAATCTTAAGCTCTGGGCAGGCCTTTAGTACTTCCTCATCCATTCTCTCTGTCCCAGTGGTCATTGCAGCTTGCTTGCCTTGAAGTCTTTTGATCAACTCCTCTTTGGCATAAACCTCATCAGATTCGTTGTGATCAATATCAAAATGCTCTTGAAGCTTTGAGAGTACTTCAGGATAAATACGGCGTGCAATCAGGAGTTTGGGTTTGTTCATAGAGATTTCAGACTAGAAGAGTTATTCAGGCGTATCGATTTCAAAAACTTGACGCAAGTAGGCAAGGTATTTCTCATCTTCACACATATTTTTAGAAGGTGTGTCCGATAACTTGGCTACTGGTTGCCCGTTACACCTCACCATCTTGATGACGATCTGAAGGGGCTCATACCCAAGGTCGTTGGTGAGATTGGTACCAATTCCAAATGCCATGAGACAGCGCCCCTTGAATCGCTTATAAAGTTCAATGGTTCTGGCAACTGTCAGTCCATCGCTGAAGATGAGTGTTTTAGTGAGGGGATCAACTCTATTTTTAACGTAGTGCGCAATCATCCGCTCGCCCCAGTCAAATGGGTCCCCACTGTCATGACGCGATCCATCAAAGAGCTTACAAAAATACAGATCAAAATCTCTGAGGAAAGGACCCATGCCGTAAACATCACTGAGCGCGATACCCAGGTCACCTCTGTACTCACGCGCCCAAGTCTCAAATCCAAAGACTTGGCTGTCCCTTAAACGGGGTCCAAGAGCCTGACAGGCTTGCAAGTACTCATGCGCCATAGTCCCAAGCGGCTTAAACCCCAGTTTCATTGAGAACAACACGTTGCTGGAACCAGCAAATTGACCCGACTTTTGTGCCCCTAAACTCGCCCATAGCACGCGAAGCACCTCCTCATGCCATGCTTTGGAGAAGCGCCTACGAGTGCCGTAGTCAGCAATACGAATATCCAAGAGTTCGCTGGAGTTCAGCAAACTGGCCTTCTCTGCCAATCGCCTTCTGCCCTCTACAAAATCGGGGACCGCATGGGCATTCCTAAAGTAGACCTCATTGACAATTGCCAAGACTGGAATCTCAAACAAAATGGTGTGCAACCAAGGACCCTTAATGGTGATGTCTATCTCACCATTTTTTAAAGGTTCAATTTGGATGTATTTTTCGTTCAGCTTAAAAATACCCAAAAAATCCACAAAGTCACTCTTAATGAATCTTAGGGATCTCAAGTACCGAAGCTCATCTTCCTTAAAATGCAAACTGCATAGGGAGCGCACTTCTGCTCGGATCTCATCGACCAGGGGTGCCAACTGGGCGCCCGGCGTGCGGCATTTGAATTTATATTCAACCTGTGCGCCTGGGAACTGATGAAGCACTGCTTGCATCATCGTAAACTTGTAGAGGTCCGTATCAAGGAGGCTGGTGATAATCATTTTTTTATATTGAGTATGAATGCAAAACTAAGCGGTGGTCCAGCTTCAAAGTTACTCTGACAAAGCCTACACCCAGCTTAGCACTGAATCTACGCTCTCCCTGGGTGTCTCAAAGGTGTTGACGAGTGCACTCTCATCCGCATAGCCTAGACACATTGAACAAACAAGCCGCTCTTGGGGACCTGCTTTGATATGGGATAGAACGATCTTGGAGAATGATAGCCAAGCGGCCTGAGGACAAGTTGACAGCCCCACAGCTCTAGCAGCAAGCATCAGATTTTGGAGAAACATCCCGTAATCCAACAACGAGCCTCGGCCCATCACGCTGTCGATCGTAAACATCAATCCTACAGGCGCATCAAAGAAGCGAAAGTTTCTTTGTTGCTGGGCGTGAATCTTCTCTTTCTCAGACTTCTCAATTCCCAACAATCCATAAAGACTCCAGCCGTTTTGTCGTCTCCTGTCGATAAATGGACTGATCCACTTCTCGGGGTAATAGTCATAAGAGTCTGAGTAGGCTTTGGCTAATTCAGGGTTGATTGCGATTGCATCGTGAATTTTGCACACCTGCGCGACAAGCTGGTCCTTAGCGTCCCCTTCCAGGACATAAACACGCCAAGGCTGTGTATTGGTGCCTGAGGGCGCCCTGCACGCCGACGCGATCAGTCCCTTCAATATTTCCTTGGAGACGGGTTGGTCTGTAAACGCTCTAACCGATTTACGCGTGTAAATGGCGTGATCTACTGAGCCGGGCTCTAAGTTAGAGTGGGACATGAATTTTCTCAAGTGAGAGTTTGAAAGGAGCCGGCAAAGCGTCGACGGGTTTTCGAGTCGAATTAGAAACATAGACGTGGACAAAATTTCCCCACGCAGCACTATGACTCGAACCCTGTCGGAATATGCCAATTCTATATTCAACGCTTGACCTGCCTAAGCGCGTAACCGCTATTCCTGCATCAACGGGTTCGGGGTAAGAGACCGGTTCGAAATAATTGCAACTAGAGCTCACGACAAGGCCGATGGTTGTCCCGCCCGAGTGGTCTAATACCCCCTCCTCAATCAAGTAGGCGTTTACTGCTGTGTCAAACCAGCTGTAGTAAACAACATTGTTCACATGCCCATAACAGTCATTGTCCATCCACCGTGTAGAGATAGATTTGAAGATCTTAAATTGATTCCGAGCTAGGGGCTGAGGTCGTGCGGTTTGGTTCATAGATGAATTGAGGATACTGAGACTTTAGCGCAGGGCTGCATATTTCAGGGAGTACTCTTGGGCAATTTTAAAGGTATTGATATTGATTTGGACAGTATCTGAGATAGGGACTGCGTACCCCCCCGCCATTGAAAAAGCGATGGGTACTCCCCTACTGTAAGCCCAATCAAAGACTGTTTGGTCTCTCTTTTGGAGTCCCTGCATGCTAAGGCCTAGTCGACCTAGCCGGTCGCCTAGGTAGGGGTCTGCCCCCGCCAAGTAGATGATCAAATCCGGTTTAAACAAAGAATCAAACCTGAGCAAGGCAGCCTCTAGGGCCTGTAAGTACTCCTGATCTGTGCACCCGTCGGCTAGCTCTACATCTAAATCACTCACCTCTTTTTTGAAGGGGAAATTCTTGGCTCCGTGGATGGAGAGCGTGAACACAGAGGGATCTTGCTCAAAAATCTTAGCTGTGCCGTTTCCTTGGTGAACATCCAAATCAATGACTCCAACGCGCAGCATCTGTTTGGCCCCAAATGAGCCCGCGCTTGCGCGCTGGGCCTCGAGTTGAATGGAACGAGCCGAGACGGCGGTGTCATTGAAGACGCAAAAACCACTGCCTTGGTCTTTATAAGCGTGGTGGGTACCACCAGCAATGTTAGCGGCCACCCCCTCCTGGAGGGCTGTTCTGCAGGCCATCAGTGTGGCACCAGACGATCCCCTCGCGCGCTCGACCATGCCGGGGGACCAAGGAAAACCAATGTCTCGCTGCTGCGCGGGGCTTAAACGGCCTTCAAACACCGCACTGACGTACTCCACATCATGCGCGAGCGACAACTGTCCCTCAGTGACGGGCTCGGCGAGTTGCAACTCACAACCCTGGACTTCGTTGGACAATCTGTGTCTGAGTAACTCATACTTCTCCATGGGGAATCGGTGCCCGGGGGGGAGTTGTTGAGAGTTGGGGGTCGCATAAAATATTTTCACTATGCGAAGATTGTCTCTCGAATTGAAATGAGCCCAAGGGCTTAGCGCCTTAACTGCTTGGGTTTGAAGCCGCAACCCACGGAAAACCCGGCTTTTCAGGGCCCAGCTCCTCGTTCGCATTCATCCCAAAACACCTTCAAAATCCTAAGAAGCAAGGTAAGCTGTTGATTTAATTGAGATTTAATTGAGATTTAATTGAGATTTAATCAATGGCCCTAGAAATTGGAGTTTAGGATCTAGGCTCTAATCAACACCTTTCACCCCCAGCAAGCATTGATTTATCTAGGGGTAACCCTATACTAACTACATGCTGCACCGCAACATCAGGGAGCAGAACCGAGGATTAACCTTTTTATTAATTTTGGAGAAAAACATGCTAACACCTGAACAATTAGTTTCCGCTCAAAAAGCAAACGCATCTACTATTTTTGGCTTAACAGAAAAAGCTTTCGAAGGCGTTGAAAAACTCATCGAACTCAATGTTGCTGCTGGAAAAGCTGCTATCAACGAAACAATGGGCCACGCTCAATCGTTGCTCAGCATCAAAGATCCACAAGAATTCATCAGCGTTCAAACTGCAATGTTTCAACCCATTGCTGAGAAATTAACATCTTATGGACGTCACGTGTATGACATCACATCAGCTACAACAGCAGAGTTCACAAAAACTGCAGAAGAAAAAGTTGCTGAAGCTCAGCACACTTTGTCTAGCTTGATTGATGCAACTTCCAAAAATGCACCAGCCGGAACAGAATCGGCTGTTGCTATGTTCAAGAATGCTTACTCAGCAGGAACAAACGCTTTGGAATCAGTTCAAAAAGCCGTTAAGCACGCAACCGAAGTCGCAGAAGCTAATATCCAAACAGCTACTCACTCCGCTATCAATGCAACTAAAACAGCTGCTAAGAAACGCGCTTAAAGTTAACTGCTTAATCAGCTGTCACGGATCGCCTAATGGATCCAAATCGTGATCACTTAATGGATCCAGTCTGGGATCGCCTAATGGCACCATTTTAGGATCGCCTAATGGATCCAGTCCGGGATCGCCTAATGGAGCCACCTCGGGATCGCTTAATGGATCCACTTTAGCCCCCAATTCTCGTCTATTTCGGTTCTTATCAACCCCGCCATACTGTTCCTTTTGTATTACAGAGGGGCAGCTATGGCAAACCGGAGAATCGAGAT
>CAJAYT010000003.1 GCA_903949285.1 uncultured Burkholderiales bacterium | reverse complement strand
GAACGCAAGTAGAAAAATCAAAATACCGCCCGCAATGGGTAAGACAATGGGCATGAGAGGAACGATTGACTCCATCACATCGGGTTCTTTGGAGTCATGTGTTGATGATGTATTTTGGGTTGACATAGTTGCTACCTTGAAACTTAAAACGTAGCCTTCTATTTTAGGCTTTTCCGGCTAAAAATTCAATTTTTTTACATTTAATTCGGATTATTCGACTGATTTAACCGCTCCTTGTGGGCTTGAGGGCATCACAGGCGAAGTAAAAGCGCGCACACTCGAGCAAGTCGTGCGCTGCCTAATAGAGTCAAAAAAAGAAGGACAGGGAGCTTTATAGTTGATATGCTGATAACTCTATATTGAGAAGCGCTGTGTAGACTCTTTACAATAGCCAGATGATTTCAAAAGCAACTACAAAGTACACCCGCGCACAGGCTCTCCCGTCCATACTTCGCGAGCGCATTGCGATACTAGACGGTGCTATGGGAACGATGATTCAGCGGTTCAAATTGACCGAAGAAAACTTTAGAGGCGAGAGATTCAAAGACTTTCACAAAGACGTGAAAGGTAACAATGAATTACTGAGTTTGACCCGTCCTGATGTCATCTTGGATATTCACAAGGGCTATTTAGCTGCGGGCGCTGATTTGATTGAGACCAACACATTTGGTGCGACAACCATTGCTCAAGCCGATTACGACATGCAGCAGTGGGTCAGAGAGATGAATCTGGAGTCAGCGCGATTAGCCCGAAGAGCGTGTGACGAGTACTCGACTCCTGACAAGCCTAGGTTTGTTGTAGGGGCTTTAGGCCCTACACCTAAGACGGCTAGTTTATCGCCTGACGTAAATGATCCTGGGGCTCGCAACGTTACCTTTGAAGAGCTCAGACAAGCCTATTTTGATCAGGTTTCGGCATTGGTAGAGGGCGGCGCTGATGTGTTGATGGTGGAGACGATATTTGATACGTTGAATGCCAAGGCAGCCTTGTTTGCTATAGAAGAGTTTTTTGAAGCGTCCAACGAGAGACTTCCTTTGATCATCAGTGGCACAGTTACAGATGCGTCGGGTCGAATTTTGAGTGGACAAACTGTGACGGCATTTTGGAACAGCGTTCGTCACGCGAATCCCTTGGCGATAGGGCTAAACTGCGCGTTAGGCGCAGCTTTGATGCGCCCTTACATGCAAGAGTTATCCAAAGTCGCGGACGATACATTTATCAGTTGTTATCCCAACGCCGGATTGCCAAATCCCATGAGTGACACAGGGTTTGATGAGACGCCGGAGGTGACGAGTCGATTGCTTCATGAGTTTGCAGCGAGTGGCTTGGTTAACATATTAGGCGGATGTTGCGGCACAACGCCTGACCATATAGGTGCAATTGCACTGAGTGTTGATAAACTGCAGTCGCGAAAGTTAAGTAAAAATCATTTCTATTCCGATTAAGGGTAAAATTTGCTGGTCCCAAGGAGCGTTGCATCAAATATCAATTTGACAGGCTTGGGTCAATACGCATTTAAAACGACGCTCACCTGTGCCCTATTTTTCAGGTGAGTTCGTATGAAGAGTTTAAATATTGCCCCGTTAAGACTTTCGGGGT
>CAJAYT010000002.1 GCA_903949285.1 uncultured Burkholderiales bacterium | reverse complement strand
TTTAGTTGGCTCGTGATTGACCGTGCTTTACTTGTTCACTACTCAACCGTTAGGTTCGAGCAAACCTACAATGCAGTTGCTCTATTATTTATAAACTTCAAATTGGTTGGTATCGCGACTTAAGAGCTTCATCAGTTTTGGATGAATGAAAATCTTTTCTTTACCCACGCTGATCTCATTCAGAACGCCAACATCAACGAGGCTTTTTAGATACCGAGAGGCCGCCTGACGCTTTACCACTCCCTTGTTTACTAAATCTGAAATTCGGCAATAAGGCTGCTCAAAGATGACATCCACTAATTCACGAGTATAAATTTTAGGTAGATTGATGCGAACAAATTCTGTGGTGTGGTCCGAGAGACTTCTAATCGCTGCGATCTTTTCTGTTGTCCATCGGGATGTTTCTTCAACTGCTTTGAGCATGAAAAGTATCCACGGCTCCCACGCTTCATCACGGGTTACATCAAGCAGGAGCTTATAGTAGTCGTTCTTGTTTGCAATGATGTGGCGGCTAAGATACAGAATTGGTAATTGCAATAAGTCTTGCTGGATCAAATACAAGATGTTGATCACTCGCCCCGTGCGTCCATTGCCATCAATAAATGGATGCACTGCTTCAAATTGGTAATGCCCAACAGCCATACGAATGAGAGGGTCAATCTCTTCCTCATTGTGAATAAAACGTTCCCAGTTAGCCAACATATCGCGCAGAGTTTTTTCACCCTCTGGCGGCGTATAAATGACCTCACCAGTTCTATCATTGATTAACTGGGTCCCTGGTGTTTTTCTGATGTCCATGTCTACACCTTTAAGGGTGCGACAGATTTCAACTGCGGTTGCTGTACAAAGTGGACGGTCTTTTAATGATTGATAGCCCTTGTGCAGTGCGGATCGATAACGAAGTGCCTCTTTGGTTGCAGGGTCTGCTTGGCTTTCCCATTGCGCGTGCTGAAAAAGCTTGTCTGTCGTCGTAACGATATTCTCAATCTCTGAGCTGTCCTTTGCCTCAAGCAGCGGGATTGTATTAATCAGCATGGTTTGATTGGGTATCAAACCCGCAGCTTGCTTGAGCTCAGCCAAAGCTGTCCGTGCATTGATGCAAGCCTTTAGAACAGCTCTGCTTTCCAAGTTCTGAGCGGGAGGCAATGGAGGAAGGCTGTTGTGTGGTTTTTCGGGGGTCCAGGACATCTCGGCATTTCTCATGGTTCAAAAAAGTATTTTTGTCGACATGTTTTGATGATATAGCGATGTGAGCGACATGTCCAGAGAATGTGTCGATTTTTTTGCAATTCGACGACATGTTTCTAACTCATGTCGTTGCAAACGACATGTGCAAAAAACGTGTTGTCAAAATCGAAATTCATCGACATGATGGTTGCTAAGGCTATCTGGGGCAGGGCTTTGTTTGAAATATTCTCGAAAAAGTGCATTTAAATGGTGTTTTCTCTTAATATTTCAAACAACTAGTCTAGTAGCTAGGTATTGCTTCTATATATGGAGTTATCGTTTTTACGCAAAATGTGCACTTTTATAATGAAATTGTGCATTTGTGATCGTTTTTGCACATGACATCTTCTTTTCTGTCCGAAAAACGTATACAAATTTCGGACGGAATAAGCTTCTACAGAAGTTCAAAAGTGACTGTGGACTTTTGCGTCAAGTTGAACGATTCACCCGACAGGTCCAAGTCCTATCGGAATATGCACAGTGATACAACACGCGATGACCTTCTGACCAAGCGGTGATAGCCATGGTTGCCTCTATTTGCTTGCTGCCGCAAAAGCGGTAGCGGCAATCCGGACCATGCTCGGATGCAGAGTTCCGAGTTTTGGTATTTGGCCGTATGGCGCATGCGGTGGGACCGAGAAGTAGGCGTCGTTGAACGGAAGCTCAAGAACTTTTTTCAGGTCGAATTTGGTGTCGTAGCTCAAATTGGCGCTTGCATAGGCAGCAGGGTGCTCGCTCCTGGAGATCCTGAACTCACCGCCGTAGAGCCGATCTGTCTTCTGACTGGTCCCATATGCCACGCTCACGAAGATCATGCCTTCGTCGTCTTCCTTGGTCGAAACAATGAGGCCGGGACGTGGCTTTGGTTTTGGGTGAATATTGTCAGGGAAATGGCACCAGACGATTTCGCCAGCTGTGGGTTCCGGCCACCAGCGCATCAGGCGTTTTCCAATTCAAACAGACTGCTGCGGACAGTGCCGCCTTTGGCCTTAGTGGCTGATTTTTTAACCTGATTGAGTTGGGCTTTGGTCAATGCTCCCTCATCTGCCTCGTATTGAGGCAGGAATTTGGTGGCCAGCTCACGCAGCGCCAGGTGAATCACTTGTGTTTCGTCAACACCCAATACATCAGCCAGACGTTTGGTCGTTGTGCGGGTCACGCCAGTTGCGCTGTCTTTCGGGCGATAACGGAAGGCGATCTGGGCTGCTGCAGCTCTCATTTCTGGCTCCTTTGAAGTTAGATATCTTAAAGATATCAGAAGGGCCGGGTGTTGTCAACAAGGTGGAGGGGGAGTCTGCCCGGGAGGGCTGTTGGGATTAAGGAACTGGAGATTTCGCCAAAGTTCCTTGATCAGTTTCTTATCAGTTCCCTGTTGATTTTTTGAAATAGCAGCGTTGTCCCTCAACTCTCAGAAAGGAGTCCCCCAATGCTGCTAACAACACCAGCACGATCGACGCCCAACCCTCTGAGCGTCACGGCCCTAGATCCAGCCATGCCCACACGACAAGTCCTGAGTGAGGCCGATCTGGC
>CAJAYT010000001.1 GCA_903949285.1 uncultured Burkholderiales bacterium | reverse complement strand
CATCTCTGCCCACATTGCCTGTACACAAGGTCCAATTACTTGCACTGCAAAATCCAATCTTGCGTGAGGCATGGTGGCTCCGTGGTGTGGATCGTAATGATCGTCCAAAATATTGATGCCACCACAAAATCCAATACGCTGATCGATGACGCAAAGTTTGCGGTGCAAGCGTCTCCAACGGCTCGGATACCACAGCGCTCTTGGCCCAACAGGATCAAAGATTTTGTATTCAACTCGGGCTTTTTGCCAACGGGTTTGCCATTCAAGCGGTACCTCAGGTGTTCCAACCCCGTCCATCATTAAGCTGACACTCACTCCCCTTAAAGCTGCTTGCTCAAGGGCTTGAGCCACCAGTAAAGAGTCGGCATGAAAATCAAAGATGTAAGTCTCTAGCCTTACCTCCACCTTGGCTTCATCCAAAGCTCGAATCAGGGCCGGAAAAAATTCACTTGACCCTTGCAAGAGCGTTAATTGATGTGAGTGTGTTTGCAAGTTTTTAAATCACTAAACTTGAACTGCTTGATCAAATTCCACGATCAAGGGCAAATGGTCTGAGAGTCCAGCCCAGTGCATTCCTACTGGGGTATAACAATTTGAGGTACGGAGTCCTCTTGAATACACGTAATCGAGTTGTAAGAGGGGAAGTCGAGCTGGAAAGGTAGGGGTTCTTTGGGCGGTTTGTCTGAGCCCGCGGCCAACTCCTCTCCCTGTGCCTTTGAATTCTCGCATGCCTTCGTCCGTCCCTTTTCCCGGTGATGCAACACTTAGCGTCAGCCCCATATCCTCGATCAAAGGCACTAAGGCATTGCTCCAATCGTTAAAGTCACCGGCAACAATCAAAGTCTCACCAGGATCGATCTCGCGCTCTATAAAGCATCTAAGTTGCTCTATCTGTCTTTTGCGGCTTAGCCCAAAAAGGCCTAAATGCAAAACAATAACGTGCAATGGATAGCCCTTGTAATCAATAACCACGTGCAACAAACCTCGTTGCTCCAAGCGGTGGTCAGACATATCCTCGTGTTGATTTCTCAGTATGGGCCATTTACTCAAAACCGCATTCCCGTGTTCACCGTGTTGTGTGACCGCATTGGTTGTATAAGCGCAGTAGTAGCCACTGGGCGCCAAAAACTCCGCTTGCGGGGAGTGAGGCCAGTTCTTAAACCGTTTGGCTTGTTGCGTATTAAAACGACGCACCTCTTGCAAGCAAACTATGTCAGCACCCAATTGCTCAACGGCATCTCTGAGGTTGTGAATTTCAAGGCGCTTTAATGGACCAAATCCCTGCACACCTTTGTGAATGTTATAGGTCACCAAGCGCAGAGGTAAATCGTTTTGTGCTCGCGCAGTGTTGATATGTCTAAGAGCCATAAACAGATATTAACAGCAACTACGGACGCACACTGCTGTAGGTTTTACCGCATGGGCGAGAAGGCTTTAAGGCCAAGACTGTTTGCTCAGCTACGTAGCCAATTGACCATAGCAGTACCGACTTGTCCAGGATCTTCCATGGTACACATGTGTCCAATTCCCTTGATCTCGGCCCACATTGGTTTCACAGGCATCAAATCCGCCATCTCCTGGTGCTGAGATAAGGGAGACCAAAGATCAAACTCAGTACACAAAATAAGAGTCGGAACACTTAACTGCTTGAGAACGTTGGTTGCGTCGGGACGGTTCAAAAGCGCTGCAATTTGGTGTTTAAAAATATCAACACTTTTGGTTGCAAACATATCCAAAATACTTTGAATAAACTCTGTATCCTCTAAGCGAGCCGGCGCAACCATTCCCCTCACCCATTGAGCGGCCATCGCTGGTACGCCCTGCTCCATCGCAATCTTTAATAATTCGTAGCGTGTTTGCGTCTCTTTTTGTCCCGCCTCCCCAGGGCTACGCGCTTTGTAGCCAGTATTCATCAAAGCAATTCGAGAGACTCTTTGTGGGGCTTGACGGTATACCTCCAATGCCACACGTCCACCCATAGAGTGTCCAGCAAGTGCAAAGTTCTCAGGTGCTTGGCGCAATACATTTCTTGCCATAGCGCTCAAAGAGTCTGCTCGTCCGTGGTCCACCACGCTGCACTCATGGGTCTGGCTCAAGGCAGGAGTCAAAGGCGTCCACACGTCCTCATTGCACATAAGTCCAGGAACAAGGATAAGGTGAGGCTTTGACATTTAATGAAAGCAGTTCGCCCGCTTTTGGGCGGGTAATCTTGATGGACTCAACCTCTTATTCTGTAGTCGCTGGCTGAGGCGTACGCAACCTGATGTGCAACTCTCTGAGCTGCTTCTCGTCCACTGGACTGGGTGCCTGAGTGAGCAAGCACTGCGCGCGCTGGGTTTTGGGAAATGCAATCACATCCCTAATAGACTCTGCACCCGTCATGAGTGTGACGATTCTGTCTAATCCAAAAGCCAGTCCACCGTGAGGAGGTGCTCCGTACTGCAGTGCGTCCAATAAGAAGCCAAATTTAAGTTGTGCTTCTTCTGGCGTTATTTTGAGCGCGTCAAACACCTTTTGCTGTACATCTGCTCTATGAATACGAACAGATCCGCCGCCGATCTCCCAGCCGTTGAGCACCATGTCATAGCCCTTGGCCAAACACTTCTCAGGAGCCGTCACCATCCAGTCTTCATGTCCGTCCTTTGGTGCGGTAAATGGGTGATGAACTGCTGTAAAGCGCTGAGCTTCCTCATCAAACTCGAACATGGGGAAATCAACCACCCAAAGCGGAGCCCAGCGGTCATCAAAGAGACCATTCTTTTTGGCCAACTCGCTGTGTCCGATTTTGATACGCAAGGCACCTATCGCATCGTTGACAATCTTGGCTTTATCCGCGCCAAAAAATATCAAGTCACCGTCCTGAGCCCCAGTGCGCTCCAAAATAGCTTTAATAGCGTCATCGTGAATGTTTTTAACAATCGGCGACTGCAAACCCTCTTTGCCTTTGGCAAGCTCAACCACCTTGATCCATGCAAGTCCTTTAGCGCCGTAAATTTTTACAAAATCCGTGAAACCATCAATTTCACTGCGGCTGAGCTCTGCCCCGCCCCGCACACAAAGCCCCACCACGCGCCCACCTTTGGTGTTTGCTGGTGTTGAGAAAACCTTAAAGTCCACGTCCTTCATCACATCCGTTAATTCAGTGAACTCTAACTTCACTCTAAGATCAGGCTTATCTGATCCGTACAGACGCATGCCGTCTGCATAGGTCATGACTGGGAATTCACCGAGTTCAACGTTCAAAGCCTTTTTGAACACTGAGACGATCATGCCCTGGAACATATCTCTAATTTCTTCCTCCGACATGAAGGAAGTTTCAATATCAATTTGCGTAAATTCTGGCTGTCTATCTGCACGCAAATCCTCATCTCTGAAACACTTTGTGATTTGATAGTAGCGATCAAAACCAGCCACCATCAACAACTGCTTAAAGAGTTGGGGCGACTGGGGAAGCGCAAAGAAATTTCCATCGTGCACTCGACTAGGAACCAAATAGTCACGGGCTCCCTCTGGAGTGCTCTTGGTCAGCATAGGGGTCTCAATATCAACAAATCCGTTGCTGTCCAAGAACTGCCTCACTTGCATAGCTACTTTGTAGCGCAGCATAAGGTTACGCTGCATGTAGGGTCTACGCAAATCCAATACACGGTGAGTTAGGCGAGTAGTCTCGGATAAATTGTCGTCATCAAGTTGGAAGGGAGGCGTAACTGAGGGATTCAACACCTCCAATGCGTGGGCTAGAACTTCAATTCGTCCACTTGGGATTTGATCATTGACCGTGCCCTCAGGTCTCGCCCTAACGAGTCCCACCACTTTGACACAAAACTCATTACGCAATCCCTCAGCAACCGCAAAGGTCTCGGCTCTATCAGGATCGCAAACCACTTGAACATACCCTTCGCGGTCCCTCAAGTCTACGAAAATGACCCCGCCGTGGTCCCTGCGTCTATTGACCCATCCACACAATGTGACCTCTTGGCCAATAAATTCTTGTGTTACTAATCCGCAATAATGTGTTCGCATCGCCATGTGATAGTCTCTTTATTGATATAACTAAAAAATTAAGCTTCTGTGTGCTGTGTGCTGGAGCCAGGAATTACATGTGTCGCTGCATCGGGCGCCACTGAACCCATAGAAATAATATAGGTCAGCGCCTCATCAACGCTGACATCCAGCTCAATCACCTCAGACTTGGCCATGAGCAAGAAAAAACCACTGGTAGGGTTGGGTGTTGTCGGAACGTACACGCTTACGTACCCAGTTCCTAGTTTTTCTTGAACCTCACCCGATGGCTCACCCGTTTGGAATGCTAATGTCCAAACGCCTTGTCTTGGATATTGAACCAACAATGTTTGTCGAAACGCGTTGCCCTTGCCTGAGAATAAAGTATCCGACACCCGCTTAACGCTGGTGTAGATCGACTTAAAGATAGGAATGCCTTCAAATATTCGACTAAGCTGACTCAACCACCATTTGCCGAAAACATTTGATGCAAACGCGCCCGTCATCAAAAGAGTCAACACGACCAAAATAACGCCCAGCCCATGGATTTGACCCAGGTCATCCATTAGTGCGGCGGAGCTGGCTGGGGAAAATTTTGACAACGCCTCAAGAACGCTGCGAAATATTGCGTCCAGGGACCCCACCATCCAGCTGAGGAGCCAAACAGTAACCGTTACGGGTATCCATACCAACAGTCCGGCAAGTAAATATTTTTTAAAGGACATGATCAGTAAGCGGTTATTGTTGAAACAAAAGTAAGGAAGGTCAAATTATTAATGGCAAGCGCAGGATGCGCCGCAACCGGCTGAAGATCCGCCTGAGGCTGCGGTGGACGCAGAACTTGCTGAATTTGATGTACCAGTGGACGAACTGGTTGCAGCGGAAGCCGTTGAACCATTAGAGGCAGAACCGGGGGAAGCAGGGGAATCACCGGCGGGTTTGCTGTCCGCCCCGCTAGCACCAGAGCCCTCAGACGGTGAACTGGATTTATCGGAATCCGTGACAACAGCTGGGGCAGTGGTGCCACCGTTCTTAAAGTCGGTTGCATACCAACCCGTTCCCTTTAGTTGAAAACCGGGCGCAGTTAATTGCTTACTCCATGTCTCCTTCCCACAAGCAGGACACTGCGTTTGTGGACTATCGGATACAGTTTGAAGTACGTCCTTGGCATGGCCACAGGACCCACATTTATAGGCGTAAATGGGCATGATGTTCGATTTAAAAAAGTGGTGTATGACTAAGAGATCCTCTTACACCTGAGTCTTCACAACTCAGGGCTTATGAAAACCTCACTTAATCCGCTAAATAATTCGTATTCAGCCAAAGCTCTCTATTATAGAGCTCAGGGGTCAAAAGCTGAGGATTTTGCAAGAAATCAAGTCCACAAGCGACTCTGGTCGCGACGCCCTGTGCACCCCACCACCCCCCCTGCCTCTTTTCTCACTAGTTATTCGTCGCCAAGCGGTGATGACGACCGTGGATATCGCTTATCGCTTGGGGACCTAAGGATCCGGCCACCATGCCAACCAGCGACGCCACCAATCCGAGCAACTGGGCTGGAAAGTACTCCCCAGCAGGGGTTAGGACAAAGATAAGCCATGAGGTCACGCCCAGCACAATCGCGAAGAGGGCGCCCTGTGTGGTCGCCCGCTTCCAGTACAAACCAAAAACAAGCGGCGTGAACGCACCAACAAGCGGAATTTGGTAAGCGCCAGAGACTAATTCATAAATGGGCGTACCTTGCATAGCAATGGAGTACAGCAGCACCAGTAAACTAAAAACCAAAACTGTCACCCTCATCGCCCGCAACTCACTTTGGTCGTTTTTGCGTGAGACTATATTTCTCCAGATATTTTCCGTAAAAGTCACACTCGGCGCAAGAAGCGTTGCCGATGCGCAGGACTTAATGGCAGACAACAAGGCGCCAAAGAATAAGACTTGCATAACAAATGGCATCTTGTCCATCACCAAAGTGGGTAGCACTTTTTGCGGATCCTGAGCGATGAGCATTTGCGCTTGTTCGGGCATGATGATCAAAGCACTCACCACCAAGAACATGGGAACAAAAGCAAACGCAATATAGAAGACCCCCCCAATGACAGGCCCCCGCGTAGCCGAATATTCATTATTGGCGGACATAACCCGTTGAAATACGTCTTGTTGGGGTATGGAGCCCAGCATCATCGTGAGCGCTGATGCAATAAAGAACATCCATGATTTGAAATCAGCTTCTGGTAAGAAGTGAAACATATTCTTATCCACTGCCAATTGGATAACGACGCCTGCACCCCCTGCCTGGTCACCCGCAAATACAGCAAGAATAGCGAGTCCAAAGACCAAGATAATCATTTGAATGAAGTCAGTGATAGCAACCGACCACATACCTCCAAAGAGTGTATACGCAAGTATCGAGATGACGCCTATGATCATGCCCAAGGAGATGCTGATCACGCCCGCGGACAATACATTAAAAACAAGCCCCAAGGCAGTAACCTGAGCCGAGACCCATCCCAAATAACTCAACATAATAATGATGGAGCAAAGTATTTCCACCTCTTTCCCGTAACGCTCTCTAAAATAATCACTAATGGTGAGCAGTGTCATTTTGTAGAGCTTAGACGCAAAGAAAACACCGACGAGTATCAGACAAATTCCGGCCCCAAACGGATCTTCAATCACACCGTTGAGCCCGTTGTTGACAAAGCGAGCGGGGATGCCGAGCACTGTCTCTGAGCCGAACCAGGTTGCGAAGGTGGTTGTCACGATCATTGCTATAGGCAGGTGACGACCCGCAATGGCAAAGTCTGCTGAATTTTTGACCCGCTTCGCAGCGACAAGTCCAATCGCTATTGTTATTAATAAATAAATAATAACCAGTGTCAACAACATATCTTTTAAACCCTTTCAAACTTTGTTGCCAAGACAGACAAAAACTCTAGAGCACTTTCAGTAAAAATCCATCAATTCATCTGAGACTGCAAAAGGTACTGCATCAACAAAATACCCCCTACAAAGCCAATCACTGTCCACATAAAGCGCTGCATGAGGGAGTTGGTTTTGCGCTGCTCTTCTATTAACTTACTCAAATCAACCCGTAAATCCTGAGGGGAGTTTTTCAAGTAGTCGTAAAAAAGTCTAGGCAAGGCAGGAAGCATCTTGGCATATAGGGGAGCTTCTTCTTTGAACTGATCCCAAAACTTTCGCGGCCCAACTTGCTGAGACATCCATTTCTCGAGAAACGGTTTTGCTGTACTCCACAAATCCAGTTCTGGATCGAGTTGGCGACCCAGGCCTTCGATATTGAGAAGCGTTTTTTGCAAAAGTACTAACTGCGGTTGTATTTCAACATTAAAGCGTCTAGAGGTTTGAAACAGTCGCATCAACACCAGTCCGAGTGAAATCTCCTTTAGCGGACGGTCAAAGTAGGGTTCACAAACAGCCCTGATCGCAGTCTCAAGTTCATTGACCTTGGTTTGTGCAGGTACCCAACCCGACTCAATGTGTAGCTCAGCAACGCGCTTGTAATCACGCCTAAAAAAAGCAGTGAAGTTTTGAGCCAAGTACTCTTTGTCAAACTCTGTGAGCGTACCCACAATACCGAAATCAAGCGAAATGTACCGTCCAAGGGTCTCCCGCTCTATGCTCACTTGAATATTACCTGGGTGCATATCCGCATGAAAAAAACCGTCCCTAAAGACCTGCGTAAAAAACAGCGTCACACCGTCCTTAGCCAGTTGACTGATGTCCACACCTGCCTGTACCAAACGGTCCACTTGGTTAATAGGTACGCCGTTCATGCGCTCCATCACGATGACATTCGTATCACAGTAATCCCAAATCATCTCAGGGATTAAAACCAAGTTCAACCCCTCCATGTTGCGTCTAAGCTGAGCCGCGTTGGAGGCCTCTCTGACCAAATCCAGCTCATCGTGAAGGTGGTTATCAAACTCTTTAACCACCTCACGCGGCTTAAGACGTTTGCCGTCCTCAAAAAACCGCTCAACCCATCCTGCCATCATGCGCATGAGATCAAGGTCTTTCTCAATCACACTCAACATGCCGGGTCGAATCACCTTTACAGCAACCTCCCTTTGTCCGCCGCCTTTGGTGGCAAGGACCGCAAAATGCACCTGCGCAATGGATGCACTCGCAATGGGTGTGCGCTGGAATTCGATAAAGATATCATCCACCTTGCGCCCAAAGGACTTCTCAATCGTAGCGACTGCAATATCGGAGGCAAATGGCGGCACTCGGTCTTGGAGTTTTGCCAATTCATCGGAGATGTCCTCCGGCAATAAGTCCCGCCTGGTTGAGAGTACTTGACCAAATTTAACAAAGATTGGACCTAAATGCTCTAAGGCTTGACGAAGCCTTACAGCTCGAGGGGAGCTTAAGTTACGCCCAACTGTTAAAACTCGGATCAAGCGCCTCAAACCCGGTTTTTTAAAACTCGATAAAACGAGCTCATCCAATCCGAACCGAAAAACGATCCACACAATAAAAACGGTTCGATAAAGTCTGCTCATGTTTTAGCCGTTAGAGTTTTGCTTGCCAGTCTTCATGACTTGTAAACCGTGTTGAACGGTATTTACAAATTCACGCAGTGCCTGGGCGCATTGGCGCGCGATTTGTACGGACAAACGTGCCGTTTCATCTCCACAAATTCTTGATAAATCGGACTCCACATCCCATCTCACATGGTCGATTAACCAGTTCACCTCGGCGGCGAGCTGCACGTCACCCTCTATCCGAATGGAGGGCTTTTCGCCCTGCATCAATTGTTGCAAAATCATGAGCGGAGATCGCTCATTCAGATACAAAACCAAATCCGCAGTCTCACCGCGTGTACTCAATCGCTCAATGAGGCCCGCGGGCGTAAATGCAATACGAAACTCAATGTCCATCCATCTCAGCTCAACCGTTTTACCGGTTTGGCGCCTCAAACGCTCCATAGCCAAGGTTTCTTGCTTTAAAACATGGTTCAAGAATAAAACTATCTTTTGCTGCCCCTCATCCACCAACCACTCAGGCGGCGTCAAGCCAAGAACCATACGTTCCACTCGAAAAGCAATTTCTTTTAGGTTATCTATAGGATTCAACGGGAAACTCCCTTTATATTTTGCTCTCAGATTTATCAAAAAAAATCACTGCAAGGCCTGAACCCCAGACACCAACCATCCCGTGGTTGCGTCCTTGGGTTTCATAAGACTCCATACCTCCCTAAAGGGGGCAGGGCCCTGGGTCATGTCCTCTCGTATGAGTCCCGAGAATTCCACACTTGCTAGGTATTCGGTCTGTGACTCTTGAATACCTAACAGCTCTGCCTGCAGGGTCACAACGTCAGTTTGGTTCAAACTCCTACTTGCGTTTTGTTCTCTTTCGCTGAGTTGAGCTTTAATTTCACCCAACATTTGATCCGTCAGCATCGAGTGCAATACAGTCATGTCTGAGCGGTCCCAGGCATCTTGCAAGGTCATAAAAACTTGCTTAGCTGTAGTCACGAAAGCCCGCGCATCAAAGCCAGTTGGAACACTTGAATAATGGGCAACAGCCTCACTAGAGTGCAATTCCACAGTGTCTGCTGCGTACCCCTCCCATGGCCTAGCAGAGGCATCGTTGCCCACGTTTTTAGATTTGTAATTTTGAAACTCAACTGGATTGGTCGGTGAGCCCATGCCCTCATAGCGACTAGAGGAGAAACTGGGATCGCGCTTAGCTTGTAAGCGTGAGCTTGCGCTAGATTTGAGTCTGCGTCGAATCCATAAAATCAGGATGAGCGCTGCAAGGGTAATTAATACAGCGCCAACGACTTCGTCCGCAGCACTCGTCACACCTGCAGCACTACCTGCATCCCAACCCTGCTCGCCCCAGCCCATAGAGTGCATCAACCAAGAGACACCTAAGCCGGTTGCAACCCCACCGATCAAAGAGCCCATGACGCTGCGTTGGTTGACGGGTTGTGGGGACTGCACAGGTGCTGAGCTTGTGCGCATAGGAGCTACTTGGGGATCTGCAACGCTTGGACCAACCCGAGGAGGTTGGGGAATTGCTGGTGCTGGCGCTGGCGCTGCGGTTGCTGGAACAGATGCTGGAGCAGCCAAAGGAGCCGGAGTTGGAGCAACATGAGTTGGGACTGCAGGTGACACGCCAACTCCAGCGCCGCCAATGGGGTGCTGCGCACCCGACATAGGCGCGCGTCCCAAAGACCGGCCCATACCAAATCGGTTGGCGGCCTCGCAATTCAAGACAGAAGCTGCAAATCCAGCCAACAAACAAGCTCTAACAATCACACTTTTATGATTTTTGAACAAAAGCTTCACCTAGCCTCAATTGAGAGAATTCAAAGTAGAAATGTCGTGCTCTAGCACTTAATACCTGCGTGAAGCGCAACCACTCCTGCCGTGAGGTTATGGTAATCCACGTGACCGAAACCGCACTCTTTCATAAGAGCCTTCAAAGCCTCTTGGTCAGGGTGCATTCTGATGGACTCTGCAAGGTATTGATAACTCGCAGCGTCCCCTGCAACCCATTGGCCAAGGCGGGGCAGTACTTTGAAAGAGTACCAGTCATACGCTTTGCTTAAAGGCTTGGCAACTTTAGAGAACTCAAGCACCAATAGCTGTCCACCCGGCTTTAACACGCGCGCCATCTCTTTTAAGGCAAGTTCTTTATGTGTCATGTTTCTAAGGCCAAAGGCAACACAGACATGATCAAAATAACCATCTTCAAAGGGCAACTTCTCTGCATCACAAACGACAGTTGGGAGTAATACTCCCGCATCCACCAATCTGTCCTTACCTACCTTGAGCATAGACTGGTTGATATCTGTGTGGACGACTTGCCCGGTTGGACCTACTTTCTTTGCAAAGGCCTCGGACATATCCCCCGTACCGCCTGCGATATCTAAGACTTTGTCACCTGGCTTAGGGTTTGCAACCAAAAGTGTGTAAGCCTTCCAAGCGCGGTGCAACCCAAGCGACATGAGGTCATTCATCACATCATAGCGACTTGCGACTGAGTCAAACACACCCCTAACAAATCGCGATTTATCTTGCTCGTCAACCGTCTTAAAACCGAAATGTGTATCTGCCATGATCGCTTTTTAAATAGTATCGATGTGTTCTATGTGGGCTTAGTGCGAAGCGCAAGCGCCGCCCTGGGAGGTCTTCATCACTGCGTCGCGGCTTACATCCGCCTTGCTAAGTTTGTCTTCGTACTGCGCCCACAAAGCATCTTGCTGTGTACACAAAAAATGCAAATACTCCCAAGAAAAAATACCCGTGCTGTGACCATCGCTAAATGTCGGTTGCACTGCGTAATTGCCAACGGGCGCTAACTCAACCAGCTGAACATCTCTTTTGCCAGTCTGCAATACCTCCTGCCCAGGGCCATGTCCCTGAACTTCGGCAGAGGGGCTGTACACACGCATGAGCTCAAAAGAGATTTTGTAGGAGGCTCCGCCCTCATAATCAATTTGTAAGGCGCGCGAGGTCTCGTGGACTGTAATATCGATTGGGATTGGGGTTTGAGGTTTTAAGGCTGACATTGCGAAATAATTCGGTTAAAGAAGGACTCGCTCAATTCCACCCGTATTTGCATTTTGAACATATTCGGGCAACCAGTTTTCGCCAAGAATCTTTCTAGCCATCTCAACCACAATGTAATCGGCTTCAAGCAATCCGTTTTGCAAATCATCTGTGTACCGACTGAGTCCTTGCAAACAACTAGGACAACTGGTCAGTATTTTTAAATTCTCTTGGGGTCCTTTGAGACCATCTCCCTTGGCCATAGAGGAGCGGAGTTTGACTTCATCTGCCCTGAGCTCCTCTTCTTTTCTAAACCGAACTTGAGTTGCGATGTCAGGACGGGTGACACCGAAAGTTCCCGACTCCCCGCAGCAACGCTCTGATTTAAAAACATCGGCCCCAAGCAAAGCTTTCACCGTTTTAATGGGCTCTTGTTGCTTCATGGGAGAGTGACAGGGATCATGAAAAAGGTAAGCCCCTTGTTGCTCAGCGCCCAAGGTAATTCCTTTTTCCATCAAATACTCGTGGATATCTAAAATTCTGCAACCCGGGAATATTTGA
This sequence comes from uncultured Burkholderiales bacterium, assembly GCA_903949285.1. Classification (GTDB taxonomy): domain Bacteria; phylum Pseudomonadota; class Gammaproteobacteria; order Burkholderiales; family Burkholderiaceae_C; genus Limnohabitans. The sequence continues at coordinate 13,979 of CAJAYT010000001.1, read as the reverse complement.
CCAAACTCGTAGGCTTGAAGCTGATCAAAACAGGTACCGCAACTAACGACCACGGTCTTGATATCCAGATAATTGAGGGTGTTTGCCACTCTATGGAATAACACTCTGTTATCTGTAGTGATCTTCTCCGCCTTGTCCACTTGGCCCGAACCACGTTGGGGGTAACCACAGCACAAATAACCAGGGGGCAGGACTGTTTGAACCCCGGCATGCCACAACATAGCCTGGGTAGCTAAGCCAACTTGAGAGAACAAGCGCTCAGAGCCGCATCCGGGAAAGTAGAAAACTGCTTCACTCTCTGCCTGCGTTGAACGCGGGTTACGGATGATTGGGACATAGTTCCTGTCCTCAATATCGAGCAATGCGCGCGCAGAACGTTTTGGCAAACCAGCAGGCATCTTCTTATTCACAAAATGAATCACCTGCTCTTTAATAGAGGGCAATCCAATCGTGGACGCAGGCTTGCTGGTTTGACGCCTGGCAACAAGTTTGAGCACATCATTGGCCCAGCGCTGAACTTTAAAGCCTACCCCAACCATCAACGTACGCATGACTTTAATGGTTTCAGGATGAGTTGCGTTTAAGAAAAACATCGCCGCTGCGTTGCCTGGCCTAAAACTTTTCTTACCCATCTTGCGCAACAAATTGCGCATCTGCATGGTCACATCCCCAAAGTCGATCTTCACCGGACACGGAGACAAACACTTATGACAAACAGTGCAATGATCAGCAACATCCTCAAAATCTTGCCAATGCCTAATTGAAATACCGCGCCTTGTTTGCTCCTCATACAAGAACGCCTCAATCAGAAGCGAGGTCGCAAGTATTTTGTTACGAGGGCTGTAGAGTAAGTTTGCTCTGGGCACATGGGTGGAGCAGACGGGCTTGCATTTACCGCATCGCAGGCAATCCTTGATGCTGTCTGATATGGCGCCAATATCGGATTGCTGCATGATCAAAGACTCATGCCCCATTAAGCCAAAGCTAGGTGTGTAGGCCTGCGTTAAGTCCGCCAACCTGAGTTCGCTATCACCTTGTTTTGCATCGGCATTTTGACGAATCAGCTTGCCGGCGTTAAAGTGCCCGTGCGGGTCGACCCTTTCTTTGTATCTGGCAAATGGAGCCAATTCAGCATCACTCAAATACTCAAGCTTCGTAATACCTATTCCGTGCTCGCCTGATATGACTCCATCCAAGGAACGAGCCAACTCCATGATTCGAGCGACAGCGTGATGGGCCGTTTGAAGCATCTCATAGTCATCACTGTTTACTGGCAAATTGGTGTGTACATTGCCGTCACCTGCGTGCATGTGCAGCGCAGCCCATACGCGTGACTTGAGAACACGCTGATGAATCGCAACGCATTCATTAAAGATGGGAGCAAAAGCGACGCCGCTGAAAATATTTTGCAGTGGATCTCTCAGTTGTAACTTCCAACTAGCGCGCAGCGTATGGTCTTGTAGCTGGGTGAACAAAGCCTCGCAATTTGCCAACCAATCACTCCACTGCTCTTTGACCTGTGCAATGAGTGTCTTTGCCTGCTCGAGTCTTTCGCCCAAAATCTCAGCCGACGCAATCTCTCCAGCATCCTCGCTTTTACCCAAGGGCAGGTCACCCTTTTCTAGGAACTGAGTCAATGCGTCACAAAGTGCAATCTTATTTTTAAGAGAGAGCTCAATATTAATGCGCTCAATCCCATCGGTGTACTCCGCCATCCGTGGCAGTGGGATCACGACATCCTCGTTGATCTTAAAAGCATTGGTGTGCCGACTAATAGCTGCAGTGCGCTTTCTGTCCAGCCAAAACTTCTTTCTAGCCTCGGCACTGACAGCAACGAACCCCTCACCGCTTCGCATATTGGCGAGACGCACGATCTCAGATGTCGCTGCAGCGACCTTATCCGCATCATCTCCAGCAATGTCGGCCAATAACACCATCTTAGGCAACCCACCCCGTTTGGATTTTGTGGTGTAGCCAACCGCTTTCAAATACCGGTCGTCCAAGTGCTCAAGTCCGGCCAATACAGATTTACCCTCTTTATTTTGGGCAAACATAAAGTCTCTGATCTCAACAATGCTTGGCACTGCATCTTTGGGATGACCAAAAAACTCCAAACACGCAGTCCGCGTGAAACTGGGCATACGGTGGACGATAAAGCGAGCACTCGTGATGAGACCATCACAGCCCTCTTTTTGGATTCCGGGTAAGCCGCTTAAAAATTTATCCGTAACGTCCTTGCCCAGCCCCTCTTTTCTAAAGCCCGAGCCCTTGATGTCCAAGCGCTCTACACGAATGGGGGTGACGCCGTCCGCCTGGAAATAACGCAGCTCAAAGCTAGCCATTTCAGCGTCGTGTATTTTCCCAAGGTTGTGATCCAAACGGACCACCTCTAGCCACTGGGCGTCAGGGGTGACCATTCTCCAAGAAGCCAAGTTATCAAGCGCTGTGCCCCACAGCACGGCTTTCTTGCCCCCCGCATTCATGGCAACGTTGCCACCAATACAAGAGGCCTCTGCGGAGGTGGGGTCCACTGCAAAAACGAACCCATTTCTCTCAGCACAATCAGCAACGCGCTGCGTGACGACGCCCGCCTCGCACCAAATAGTCGGCACATCTTGGCCAAGCCCTGGCAAGCGGATCATCTGTACATCCGACATGGCCTCAAGCTTTTCGGTGTTGATGACTGCACTTCTCCAACTCAGCGGAATGGCGCCTCCCGTATACCCTGTGCCTCCCCCGCGAGGAACGATCGTCAACTCCAGGTCAATACATCCTTTGACCAACTGCGCCATCTCAGCCTCTGAGTCGGGCGTTAGCACAACAAAGGGATATTCAACGCGCCAGTCGGTTGCATCGGTTACATGAGACACACGACTCAAAGCGTCAAACTTGATGTTGTCAGCCTGCGTATATTTTTTCAAAGCTTTGAGGGTCGCCCTTCTTAGGGCCTGCACACGAACAAAGCGGTTCGCAAAATCACTGACCATCTGACGCGCAAGCACCAAGAGTTCGCCTACAAACGCATCACGCTCGTGATCCTCCTCAGGTGTACGTCTAACCTCTACCGCATGCAAACGGTGATTCAAGGCCTCAATCAGAAGTGCACGACGTTTGGGGTTGTCAAGTAAATCATCTTCAAGGTATGGGTTTCTTTGAACAACCCAAATGTCTCCCAAAACTTCGTAAAGCATCCTAGCGGAGCGACCCGTCTTCCTCTCACCCTGCAAGGACTCTAAAATCGTCCAAGCACGTTCGCCGAGTAGGCGGATGACGATCTCTCGATCAGAAAACGAGGTGTAGTTGTAAGGGATCTCGCGCAAGCGGGGCCCACCTTTAACTTCGGCGGCTAATTGTTGGATAAAAATAGGTGCATTCATAGGGATACTCCTATGTTACCCCACAGCACAATTCCCTGAAGAATCAGGGCGATAAAAGAGCGGTAGTTTTTACTCTAAAAACGTCTTTTTTAGCATTCCTAACCACAAAAGTTTCGACTCCCAAGTCAAGCGTCTAACTGTGGATGTCTCTCAAACGGGGCAGCTTCAAACCCAGCCAGGCAAAAACTTCGCCAAATTCACCTAAAAACCACACATACTGACCTACTCTCGGCAAGGAATTATGGGTGCCGGACGCGGCGCAAGATTTGACGCGCCACGGCTGGAATGCGTTATTTACCGAGTTGGTGCTCGTCTTGCAAAGCCTCCTTGGCCACAGCAACATGCCAACCTTTGGTTAAGACCCACTGCATGGTCCCCACACTCATCAAGAGGACTGCGTAGGTGGCCATTTTCCCGTCCTGTCCAAAATAAATGAGCCCCCCTATCATCACTGCGCAGCCAACGATAGTGTTAACAAGAAAACGACCGCCAACACCTAGGAGTGGTTCAACTGAGCTTGCGTTGAAATTGATGAAAGATACTGCTAAGCTCAAAAAACATGCAGGTGCAAAAAAATTTGCAACATAGAGGGTCAAAGTAATAATGTCCATTGGCACCCATTTTAGGCGCATCGATTTTATAATCTCAGGATGGCAGTCTGGGCTCTTGGCCTCAATCACATTACCGCTCCACTCGATATGCGTGGACGGTTTGCCTTTGCCGTCGAACAACTGGGGCCTGTTTTATCGGAATTGCGAAACAAAATGCAGGACCCGACAGAGGCCACCATTTTGTCGACCTGTAACCGCACTGAAATTTACTGCGCTGCCGATAAGGTCTCTTTGGACCAAACCATGCACTGGCTAGCACAATCGGGAGGCGTTGGCGTAGAGGCACTTCAAAAACACACTTACTCGCTTGAGAATGCTCAAGTCGCAAGACACGCCTTTAGAGTTGCAAGTGGGCTGGACTCCATGGTGCTCGGTGAGCCTCAAATTCTGGGCCAAATGAAGGAGGCAGTACAAGCTGCGAGGACTGCTGGGGCACTTGGGACAACGCTGAATCAGCTCTTTGAACGCTCCTTCTCAGTTGCCAAATTGGTCCGTAGCTCAACCGAGATTGGTGCGCACTCGATCAGTATGGCTGCTGCTGCGGTGCGCTTAGCCTCGCAACTCTTTGAGAACATTACAGAGCAAAAGATCTTATTCGTCGGAGCCGGAGAGATGATTGAGCTTTGTGCCACTCACTTTGGCGCTAAAAATCCGCACTCCATCACCATCGCCAATAGAACCATCGAACGAGCTCAGCGTTTGGCTCACACATTGGGTGGACACGCGATCGCACTCGCAGAGCTGCCCGAGCGCCTGCATGAGTTTGACATTGTGGTCAGTTGTACGGCCAGCACCTTACCCCTCATTGGGCTGGGAGCTGTCGAGCGAGCCATCAAGCTACGCAAACACCGGCCTATGTTTATGGTGGACTTGGCTGTGCCGCGCGATGTCGAGCCAGAGGTCAAGTCGCTCAGTGATGTGTATTTATATACCCTTGACGATTTAAGCACCGTTGTTCAAACGGGACTTGCAAACCGACAAGCAGCAGTGGCGCAGGCCGAGGTCATCATCGACTCAGGGGTACAAAACTTTGTCCATTGGCTTGAGCGAAGAAACGATGTTCCCCTCATCCAACAACTCAACGCTCAGGCCGAGCAGTGGCGAGAGGCAGAGCTTATAAAAGCACAAAAACAAATCGCCAAAGGCGAGGATTTAGAGAAAGTATTGGATGCACTCTCTAAGGGTTTGACACAAAAGATGCTACACGGGGCCATGGCTGAGCTCAGAAGTGCGGACCCCCAAGCCCGAGAGCAGGCTCAGCGCTCTATCGAACAATTCTTTTTACGCAGCTCGCGTTAGCTGCCCAACACCCTATGAAACCTTTTATGCGCTCGCAACTCGAGCGATATTCGCAACGCCTTGAGGAACTCAACTTCTTGTTGTCCAGAGAGGACATCATGAAGGATATGACTCAGTTCATGCGCCTGTCCAAAGAGCACGCTGATGTCAGTGCTGTGTCCGCGCCGTTTGAGCGCCTAAAACAACGCATCGCTGATAAGGAGGAGGCACAATCCATGCTGAAATCCGAGGAGGCTGCCTCACCCAATTCAAACCCCGACGCACAGGCCAATGAAATGCTGGAGATGGCTAAAGAGGAGATCAGCGCCGCACAAACCGAGATCGAACAACTCGAAGCACAACTCCAGCGCATGCTCTTGCCCAAGGACCCAGACGACGCCCGTCCTGCCTATTTAGAGATACGCGCGGGCACAGGCGGGGATGAGTCTGCGCTTTTTGCTGCGGACTTGCTGAGGATGTACACCCGGTTCTCTGAGCGCATGGGTTGGCGCATTGAGATGATGAGTGAGTCCCCCAGCGAACTAGGGGGTTTCCGAGAGGTAGTGATACGAATTGATGGATCAAATGTCTACGGACGCATGAAGTTTGAGTCCGGAGGTCACAGGGTTCAAAGGGTCCCAACCACAGAGACGCAGGGGCGTATTCACACCAGTATGTGCACTGTCGCTGTGCTCCCTGAACCAGATGAAGCGCTCGCAGTTCAAATCAACCCCGCCGATCTTCGTATCGACACCTACAGAGCAAGCGGTGCTGGAGGGCAACACATTAACAAAACCGATTCCGCCGTTCGCGTCACTCACATACCCACAGGCATCGTTGCCGAGTGCCAAGATGACCGCTCCCAACACAGAAACAAAGCCCGAGCCCTTCAAGTGCTCTCTGCGCGTATTCAAGAGAAGGAACGCTCTGAGCGGGCAGCAAAGGAGGCCGCCACGCGTAAAGGCCTCATCGGAAGTGGAGACCGCAGTGAACGCATCAGAACTTATAACTTCCCACAAGGTCGACTAACCGATCACCGAATCAACTTAACGCTTTACAAATTAACGTATATTTTGGAAGGCGATATGGAGGAGGTAATCAGCTCGCTTGAACACGCCAGACAAGCAGAACAATTAGAAGAGTTGGAAGTCGGTGGGCTTTACAAATAAAACAAAAAAACCAAACACAAGGGGGTTGTAGCAAATTTGAACTCTCAACTTTGATCTTTCAGCTCTACAACTCCTGGTGCAACCTATCACCCATCATCAAAAGATGCAAATTTATGAAGCTCTGGATTGGGCCAAATCCCTTGGCATAGGTGTCTTTGATCGGCAAGTTATCATGCTGCACTGTTTGGGTCAACCCACACACAACAAAGCATTCTTGATTAGCCACGATCAAGACATCCTCACCCAACCACAAATTGCTGATTACAAAGCCCTTATCCACAGATGTCAAAGGGGTGAGCCGGTTGCTTACCTAACGGGATACAAAGAGTTTTACGGCCTAGAATTTAAAGTCACACCGGCCACGCTCATACCCCGCCCCGATACAGAGACCTTGGTCCAATGGGCCATTGAGACCGTAGATGCAAAAAAACATGAAGCAGTCAACATATTAGACCTTGGAACTGGGTCAGGTTGTATAGCCATCAGCCTAAAACATGCACGCCCAACCGCCCAAGTGTGGGCTACAGATCTAAGCCCTCAGGCTTTGGAGGTCGCTAAAGTTAATGCTGGCGATCATACCCAAGCAGATACCCCCAATATCCACTTTAGGTTGGGCTCTTGGTTTGAAGCTTTAGAGCCAGGAGAAAACCAACTCAAGTTTGATCTAATCGTCTCCAACCCCCCCTACATTGCTGAACATGACCCTCATCTTGCAGCCCTGCAGTTCGAGCCCTACAGCGCGCTTGTCGCTGGTGACTCAGGTCTGAGCGCCTATACACAGATACTGCGCTCTGCCCTCAAATACCTCCGCCCTGAGGGGTGGATTCTCTTTGAACACGGGTACAACCAAGGGCAGGAGATACACAGACTTTTTGAACAATTTGGGTTTGAATCCATTCAAAGCCGTAATGACCTTGCGGGAATCTGCAGGTGCACTGGTGGGAGAGGCCCTAAAAATGGAATAATAGGGCCTTAATACCTATTTGAGCGAGGAAGAGTTCTATATGAGCGATGTGCAACAACAAATCGATACTTTGATTAAAACCAACGACATCATCCTTTTTATGAAAGGCAATGCTAGCTTTCCGATGTGTGGGTTCTCAGGTCGAGCCATTCAGCTGATCAAGGCATGCGGTGTCGACACCCATGCACTGAAAACAATCAATGTACTTGATGAGCCCGATATTAGACAAGGCATTAAAGAGTACAGCAACTGGCCAACCGTTCCCCAACTCTACGTTAAGGGCGAATTCATAGGCGGCTCCGACATCATGACTGAAATGTTTGAGTCCGGCGAGCTCCAAAAAGTATTGACTATTTAATTTTTGGGTTGCACCGGGCCAAAGGACTCCCCCGTTAAAGTCCAACGCCTGCGTGCGCCCAGCACAGCAAGGGCGTACGCGCGGTCCGCGGTGTTACCGTTATATCTCCCGAGGGAGCGCTCTAAAGCGTTCCCCTCTAAATCCATATAGTGACGAAGAATAGCGCAACCAAATCTTATATTGGTTTGCAGGTGCATCAAGCGCGTGCTGGAGACGACTTTGTCCGGTCGTATTTGCTTGTCTAAGTTGTTACCTTTAAGATCATCATTGAGTTCGAGTGCCTGGCTCATCCAAAAAGGCATGACCTGCATATAACCGACTGCCCCAGCAGAGCTGATGGCAAACTTGTTAAAACCGCTCTCCACCTCAATGACACCCAAGACCAAGGCCGGATCGAGTCTGGCCCGCATGGATTCATACCAGACGGTTTGCAAAAATAAGTTTCTCAACTCCCCCGCCGCTAATTCCTCAAAGGAGCGGTGGTGTCCCCTGAAGTACTCATTCAACTTGGAGTCTATACCTCTTGCCCACACTCGGTACTGATCACGAAGCGCTTGCTCGCTCAAATGCTCAGGGTTAGGAGGGGGGGCGTTCAAAAGGGCTTGGTGCAAGACCAATTGAAACGCACTGCTGAGTGCCTCCTCTTGCTGCGCACCTGCAAAAGAGATGCAGGGTAGCAATATAAGCAGTGTGCAGCAAAACCAATGCCTCAAACCTCTGAACTGACTCAAGCAACTTAAGGGCTGCATGTAAAGTGGTGGGTCAATAGGAGCGCTATGCATCTGTGTTTTAACGAAAAACCACCCTTCCTACCAAGCTCACGTTGATTAAACCAGCTCCAAATGTTTCAACAAATAGGCCGTCGCCTCAGAGGGAGACATCTTTAAAGCGGTATCCTGCGTCCTGTGCTGATACTCGACCTGCTCTTCCTTGAGGCCACGCTCAGATAACACGACCCTATGAGGGACACCAATCAACTCCCACTCCGCAAACATAACGCCGGGTCGCTCTCCTCGGTCATCCAAAATTACGTCCACACCGGCCTCTAAGAGCTCTTTGTACATCTGGTTCGCGGCCAACGCAACCTGCTCACTCCTGTCCATGCCAATGGGGCATAAAACGACTGTGAACGGGGCGATGGAGTCTGGCCAAATGATGCCCCGAGCATCATGATTTTGCTCTATCGCAGCGGCAACGATCCGCGTCACTCCAATGCCGTAGCACCCCATCTCCATCAATTGAGGTTTCCCGTTGACGTCCAAAAAAGTGGCGTTCATGGCCTTGGAGTATTTGGTCCCCAAATAAAACACATGTCCAACCTCAATCCCGCGCTCGATATTTAATGTGCCCAATCCGTCGGGCGACAAATCACCTGCAACAACGTTTCTGATATCTGCGACCAAAGTGGGTTCGGGCAAATCCCGCCCCCAGTTCACGCCTGACAGGTGAAAGCCTTCCTCGTTTGCACCGCAAATCCAGTCCCCCATTACGGCCACTTCAGCGTCCGCAATGATTTTCAAAGACTGCTTCAAATTCAGTGGCCCCAAAAAGCCTGGCTTACAACCAAAATGCGTTTGAATCTCAGCGTTGGTTGCAAATCTAAATCCGTTTTCAAAACCGGGTAGCTTACCGACTTTGACTTCATTCATCTCATGATCCCCTCTTAGGAGGAGCAGCCAAACCACAGAGTTTTTAACGACTCCGTGCTCGTCCGTGATGTCGGTGGCCAAGACCAAGGACTTAACTGTCGTTTTGAGTGGTACCCCCAAAAGTTCAGCCACAGCTTCGCAGGTGCTTTGGGTCGGGGTGTCAATTCGCTTGAGTTCGTGCGAGGCGTCAGGACGCGGAGTTTGAGGAGCCAAAGCCTGAGCTTTCTCCATGTTGGCAGCGTAATCACTGGAGGGGCAATACACAATCGCATCTTCACCGGTTGCAGCAATCACTTGGAACTCCTCACTCAAGTCACCACCTATCGCGCCGCTATCGGCGGCGACAGCGCGGTACTTCAATCCAAAGCGATCAAAAATTCGCCTGTAAGTCTGAGCCATTAATTCATAGCTTGCTTTAGCACTCGCTACATCTTTATCAAAGCTGTAGGCATCTTTCATGATGAACTCACGACCGCGCATTAAACCAAATCGCGGCCTGCGCTCATCCCTAAATTTAGTCTGTATTTGGTAAAAATTCTTTGGCAACTGCTTATAACTCTTCACCTCTTGACGGGCAATATCCGTCACCACTTCCTCACTTGTCGGTTGGATCACAAAATCTCGATCATGACGGTCTTTAACTCTTAAGAGCTCTGGACCCATTTTCTGAAACCGCCCGGTCTCCTGCCAAAGTTCAGCGGGCTGAACAACGGGCATGCTGATCTCAATGGCTCCAGACTGGTCCATCTCACGGCGAATGATTTGCTCGACTTTGCGAATGATTCGAAGTCCCATCGGCATATAGTTGTATATGCCAGCCCCTAACTTTTTAATCATGCCCGCACGCATCATCATTTGATGGCTGACGATCTCAGCGTCAACAGGGGCTTCTTTGAATGTGGAGATAAGGTACTTTGATGCTTTCATACGCGGCAGTGTTTACTAATTTTTGTCAAAAAGAGTTTAAAAAAATGATTTTTTGGGGTTCCACCCCCTTGATCACACCCAATGCGTGTGCATAATGGAATCAATTTAAAAATTTGAGGTTCGATTATGCTTGACCGGGACGGCTTTCGCCCCAATGTCGGCATCATTTTGCTAAACCAATTCAATCAAGTATTTTGGGGTAAACGGTTAAAAACTCACAGTTGGCAATTCCCGCAAGGCGGCATTGACGCAGGTGAATCTCCTGAGCAAGCCATGTTCAGGGAGTTGTTTGAGGAGGTTGGTTTGCAACCCCAGCATGTGAGCATTGTTGCCCGTACAAGAGATTGGTTGCATTATGAAGTGCCAGACCGTTACATTCGCCGTGACGCCAGAGGCCATTACAAGGGCCAAAAGCAGATTTGGTTTTTACTCCAGTTGGTTGCGCCTGATTGGAATTTAAATCTACGCGCAACTTCTCACCCCGAGTTTGATGCTTGGCGGTGGAACGATTACTGGGTCCCTCTTGATATGGTGGTGGAGTTCAAGCGCGGCGTCTACGAGCTTGCTCTTACGGAATTGTCTAACTACCTCCCCCCCGCTGATCGCCCGCCCCGTCGCACGACCAGAGCTCGCAGGGCACACTTTGAGGACACGAGTCATCTCAAAGCGCAACCCGATCACAAAACCACTTCAGCGCCCGAGTAGGACTAAATTGTCCCGGTGGATCATCTCCGGCTCGGCGCTGTAACCGAGCACAGCTTCGAAGTCTTGGGAGAGTTTCCCGCAAAGCAACTTGGCCTCAAAGCTTGCGTAATTGGCTAGCCCTCTGGCAAATTCTTGACCGCTGGGGCTGCAAATAGCAATCACATCCCCCCGGGCAAAATCTCCTTGAACAGCTGTCATGCCAATGCAGAGCAAGCTCTTGCCCTGATTTTGAATCTTTTGAACAGCTCCTGCGTCAACGCAAATGGATCCACGAAGTTGTAGATGGTCCGCCATCCACTGCTTTTTAGCCTGCTGCTTTTGAGTTGATGCTGTCAACAAAGTCCCTATGGCCTCACCACTGAACAACCTGATGAGAACATCAGGCTCACGGCCCCAAGCAATCACGGTGGAGGCACCTGAGCCGGCTGCACGTTTGGCTGCAATGATCTTCGTAATCATTCCGCCTTTACCGAGACTTGAGCCCGCTCCTCCTGCCATCTCCTCTAAACTTGGATCACTCGCCTTGGCTTCGTGAATAAAAGTCGCGTTTGGATCTTTCCTGGGGTCCGCGCTGTACAAACCCTTTTGGTCCGTCAAGATAACGAGTACATCGGCTTCAACCAAGTTAGCAACAAGAGCTCCTAAGGTATCGTTGTCGCCAAATTTAATTTCATCCGTGACCACTGTATCGTTTTCGTTGATGACGGGTATCACTTTGTGTTCGAGTAGCGTGCTGAGCGTTGACCTCGCATTGAGATAACGCTCTCTGTCGGCTAAGTCAGCGTGCGTTAAGAGCACCTGAGCACTGGCCAAGCCCATCGCGCTTAGTTCTGTTTCATACATTTGGGCCAAGCCCATTTGACCCACAGCAGCTGCGGCTTGCAATGCATGAATTTCATGGGGACGGCTCGTCCAACCTAAGCGCTTCATACCCTCAGCAATCGCGCCGCTTGAGACCATGATTACTTCTCTGGGTGTGCCTTGCACATCACCATGGACGAGCGCGGCCATCTGCCTGCACCAATCAGCTATAGCATTTCGGTCAAGCCCCTTACCCTCATTGGTCACGAGACTAGAACCGACTTTGATGACTATTTTTCTTGCCTTGCCAAACGTGGTTGATGAATCTGTGCTGTTCATTGCTTTACTTTTATCAACAGTTAGGGTGATGCTGTGCCTCTAGTCCTTAGGAGCAGACTTTAGTGCACTCATGGTTGGATGTCCTTCGACGACATTAAACCGAGGATCATCTTGCACCGCCTCTTGCGTGGAGATATGCTGCGCGTGCAAGTAGGCATATACCTCTCTGATCAAAGCTTCACACCCTTCGCGCGTCAATGCAGAGATCTCAAACACAGGTCCCTTGTATTTGAAGCGCTTCACAAAGTCTGCGACTCTTTTCTTGCGCTCCTCTTGTGGGACCATGTCGAGTTTATTTAGAACCAACCAACGCGGTTTCACATATAGCTCTTCATCATATTTGCGCAACTCCTCAACAATAGACTTGGCTTGTTGCACAGGATCAACACTGTCGTCAAAGGGCGCTAAATCCACCAAATGCAGCAACACGCGGGTTCGCTGAAGATGTCTTAAAAATTGATGTCCAAGTCCAGCACCTTCGGCTGCGCCCTCAATCAATCCTGGCACATCGGCCACCACAAAACTTTGCTCCGGGCCAACCCGGACTACGCCTAAGTTAGGGTGCAACGTCGTGAAAGGGTAATCTGCAATTTTGGGTCTTGCGTTAGAAACGGCTGAAATGAGGGTTGATTTACCCGCGTTCGGCATACCCAAAAGTCCCACATCAGCGAGCACTTTCAGCTCCAGTTTCAGATTCTTTCGGTCCCCAGGCCAACCCGGAGTTTTCTGTCTGGGTGCGCGGTTAATGGCACTTTTAAATCGCATGTTCCCAAAGCCGCCGTCACCCCCTTTGGCAATCATAATCATCTCGCCGGGAATCAATAGCTCATATAGAACTTCGCCCGTTTCTGCATCGGACATGATAGTGCCGACCGGCATTTTTAAAATAATATCGTCCCCTGCTGCACCAAACATATCAGAGCCCATTCCGTGCTGGCCCTTTTTGGCTTCATGGCGCCTGGAGTATCTGTAATCAACCAAGGTATTGAGACTGGAGTCAGCAACAGCGAAGACATGCCCACCCCGCCCGCCGTCTCCACCGTTAGGACCACCAAACTCTTTAAACTTTTCGTGCCTAAACGATACGCAGCCGTTACCCCCATCGCCCGCGGCAATGTCTATATAAGCTTCATCTACAAACTTCATGGGGGCCCCTTATGAAAAAAGCCCCGACCAGCGGGGCTTGTCGTGAGCCGAAAATATTGGCTTACGCGGCGGGAGTCACATTCACCATGTGCTTGTTGAGTGCTCCGCGGATTGCGAAAGAAACATGCCCGTCAACCAACGCAAATAAAGTATGGTCTTTACCAATACCTACGTTTGTACCAGCATGAAACTTAGTACCACGTTGACGAACGATGATAGAGCCTGCGCTCACCTCTTCGCCACCGAACGCTTTGACTCCCAACATTTTTGGTTTCGAGTCGCGTCCATTTCGTGTGGATCCACCACCTTTTTTCTGTGCCATTTATGTGCTCCTTAGACCGAAATTGCAGCAATTTCCAGTTCAGTGAACTGTTGGCGATGGCCTTGCCGTTTTTGGTAATGTTTGCGACGACGCATTTTAAAAATGCGGACTTTATCGTGCTTACCGTGGGCGACCACGGTTGCTTTAACGGATGCACCGGACACCAAGGGCGTTCCGATCTTGATTTCAGCGCCGTTACCGACTGCTAAAACATGATCAAGTACGATTTCTTGGCCTACGTCCGCAGCGATCTGTTCTACTTTAATTTTTTCGCCGGTTGACACGCGATACTGCTTGCCACCAGTTTTTATGACTGCGTACATACTAACCTCT